>JBGTIA010000644.1:0-4411 GCA_041745835.1 Ilumatobacteraceae bacterium
GATCGTCAACGCCGGGTCGCCGGTCACGATGGACTGGGCCGCTGACGACGATCCGGGTCGTGCGCCTGCGGTGCTCACCTCGTTCTTCGCCGGCCAGGAGCAGGCCGAGGGCCTCGCCGACGTCCTGCTGGGCGTCGCCGACCCCGGCGGGCGATTGCCGACCACGATCCCGAAGCGCCTCGAGGATCATCCCGCCTTCGCGTATCACCATCCCGAGCACGACAGCACAGGCGCTGGAACCCAGCGCTACGGCGAGGGACTGTTGATGGGCTATCGCGGCTACGACGCCCGCGACCTCGCTCCCCGCTTCCCGTTCGGGCACGGCCTGAGCTACGGCGCCACCGAGTGGGGTGCTCCGACCGCATCGACGGGAGAGATCGCCGCCGACGGCAGCGTGAGCGTGACGGTCCCGGTGACGGCCACCGGCGACCGCGACGCCACCGTGGTCGTGCAGGGGTACGTGGCGCCGGTGGCTCCCGGTGCCGTTCGTCCGCCCAAGGAACTCAAGGCCTGGTCGAAGCAGGTGGCTTCGGCCGGCTCGACCGCAGACGTCACGCTGGAGTTCGGACCCGACGCCTTCCATCGGTGGGACACGGCGTCGAACGGCTGGGTCATCGAGCCCGGCGAGTACGACCTCGTGATCGCCGCCTCCGCCACCGACGAGCGCGGTCGACTGCGCATCACGATCGCCTGATCACCACCTGCCGACCATCCCTCACCCGCCTACGAGCGATGAGCGAACCGCCCGGATACCGGCCGTTCGCTCATCGCTCACCGGTGGCAACGCCCCATCGATGAGCGAACGGACCATATACGGTCGTCTCGCTCATCGCTCGGGGCCAGTTCTTCTCGCCGAGCGCAGGCCCCGACGACTAACCCGCGAGTGGCGGTGGCATGCTCCTGGTCATGGACCAGGAGCGGTACGAGCTCGTGGACGTCATCGGTTCGGGCGGAATGGCCACCGTTTGGCGCGCACGCGACACGCGGCTGGACCGCGTCGTTGCGATCAAGCGGCCGCACCCGGCGCCGGCGGATTCGACCACGCTGCCGCGCTTCGCACGTGAGGCTCGCGCCGCTGCGACGGTGAATCATCCCAACCTGGTGTCGATCTACGACGTCGGCGAGGACACGACCGGGCCGTACCTCGTCATGGAGTTCGTCGACGGGCCGTCGCTCGCGACGACCACCGTGCCGCGCGAGCAGATCGCGTCGTTCGGCGTGCAGGTCGCAACGGCGCTCGGTGCGCTGCACGCAGCGGGGATCGTCCACGGCGACGTCAAGCCGGCCAACATCCTCGTCTCCGGCGACAGCGTCAAGCTCACCGACTTCGGTATCGCCCGCACCGGCACCGACACGACGGCGCTGACACGCGAGGGCGTGATCTTCGCGACACCGGAGTACGCCGCTCCCGAGACCCTGACGACCGGCACCCGCAGTGCTGCAGGTGACGTCTACGCCCTGGGCGCCGTGCTCCACGAGCTCGTCACGGGGAGCCGTTGGAGTCCCGCGACCGGGGCGACCGAGGCAATGCCGCCTGCGGACTGGCTGCCCGTGTTGTCGGGCGCATTGACCCAGGATCCCGATCGTCGACCATCGGCCCAAGCGTTCGGTGCCGAGCTGGCCCGTCTCGATCGCACAGGTGCGCCATTACCGGCGACAGTCTCCAACGTCCAGTCGACACCGACACCGCCGACACCGACACCGACACCGCCGTCTCCGGCCCTCGTGTCGTCAGGGTCAACCGGGCATCGGGACACGGGTTCCCGGGCGACGGTCATCTTCGTGGCTGTGGTTGTTGCGCTCGCCGCGTTCGCGGGAGTCGTCGCACTGACCGACGACGATGACGACCTTGCCGGCATGGCGCCCGTGACGGCGCCGACGGCGCCGGACGACACGGCCCTCGTGAACACGACTGCGATGCCGCCGGAGACCGTGTCCGCAGCGACGGTGCCAGCAGCGACCGTGCTGCCGGCCACCGACCCGCCGACGACCCCGGCTCCCGAGACCACGATCTCCGCGGTCAGAGCGCTCGGCCAACAAGTCGCCGACCTGCTCGCCCAGGCGGTGGCGGAGGAACTCGTCGACGAAGACGATGCGATCGCCACCGTGGACCGTCTCAACGAGGCGATCCTCGCAGCCGAGGCCGGCCAGGCCGACGGGGTCGAGCGAGCGTTGCGAGACGCTCGTCGCCGAATCGATCGCGACATCGACGGTGGAGACACGCGCGACAGCGCAATCGCTCTCCTCTCGGCGCTCAGCGTCGAGCTCGGCGTGGATCCCGACCTGCTCGCCAAGGACCAGAAGCCATCGGACGACGACGACGACGATTGACGAGCCGCAGCGCGCAACGCCGTGACCACCCGAAAGCCCCGAGCGATGAGCGAAGCGACCTCATGGCGGCCGTTCGCTCATCGCCTCCCGTGATGCCGCCACACCGATGAGCGAAGCGACCTCATCGTGGCTTTTCGCTCATCGCCTCCCGTGATGCCGACGCACCGATGCGGCCGCCACGCGCTGTGTGGGGAGTCGACCGAAGCGGTCAGGCGAGGACGAAGACCAGAACGAACCCGAGGAGCGACATCGGGATCGCCCCTCGTGTCCACGGACGGATCGGTGACCCGATCCACGCGGCCTCGAACTGGGTGGATACGGCGAGAACGAGTCCGGCGAACGCAGCGATGAAGGTCACCAGGGCCACGAGTCCACCGAAGACGAGCCCGAGAATCCAGACGCTGCTCAACAACCACACGGCGACGAGCCGACGGCGGGCTTGACGTAACGTGCCTGGCGCGTAGATCGATGAAAGGTCCGGCGACTCGCCGCGCTTCGCCTCGAGCGCATCGGCTCGAAGGATGTACATCAGACCACTCGGGCCGCCACCGCCGAAGAGCATGGGGTGAGACTAGTCGGGCGACCGGTGCGAGGCTGTCGGAATGCTGGTGATCGACGCGGCCAACGTGATCGGCTCTCGTCCCACCGGGTGGTGGCGGGATCGTCCAGGCGCGGCGAGACGGTTCACCGAACAAGTCCGGGCATCCGTGGGCGCCGGAACTCTCGACGCGCCGGTGACGATCGTGCTGGAAGGTCAGGCCCGCTCGGGAGCCGGCGAGGGCGATGCCGACGGCGTCGCTGTCGTCCACGCGCCCGGCGACGGTGACGACACGATTGCCGCGCTCGCCGAGATGCACGATCCGGTCGTCGTCGTCACCGCCGACCGTGGGCTGGCCGGGCGGGTGCGGGCACACGGCACGGTCGTCGGACCGACGTGGCTGCTCGACCGCCTCGTCACGACCTGATCACGATGTCGCCGATGAACGGTTCACCATCGGCGTCGACCGCGTACACGCTGAACGTGAACTCCGTGTCGGCGATGAACGACATGACGCCTGAACCGTCCGAATCGAGTTCGCCGTCGGCGTCGACGCCATAGACGATCGGTCCGACCTGCGAGTTCTCGATCGTGACGTCGTTCTCCGGGTCGAGCCCGCGGCCGGTGAACGCGATCTGGCCGTCGGAGTTGTCGGCGCACACTCGGCCGACGTCGCTGGACACGCACACCGTGTCGCCACCCGAGCCGCAGCCTGCAGCGATCACGACAGCCCCAGCGATTGCGAAGGCCACCGGAACCTGCTGCGTACGACCCATCGCAGCACGACATTACGTCGGCGGTCGTGCCGGTAGCGTCACGCTGTCATGGTCGCCATGGTCGCCAACATCATCACCGATGTCACCGAGTGGCTCGACGAGTTCTCGGCGAACTGGTGGTTCCTGCTGATCATCTTCGCAGTGGCGCTGCTCGACTCGGTGTTCCCGGTCGTGCCGGGCGAGACCACCGTCATCGCCGGCGGCGTGGCCGCCGGAGCCGGCAACCAGACACTCGCGCTGGTGATCCTCGCCGGTGCGGTCGGCGCATTCCTCGGCGACAACCTCGCGTACGCCATCGGAGACCGCTTCGAACCACGGGTGCGCGCCTGGGCGGCGCGCAAACCGAACCGCGAGGCACGACTCGACGGAGCGGCCATCCAGATCAAGAAGCGAGGCGGACTGCTCCTGATCACCGCCCGCTTCATTCCCGGCGGCCGCACCATCCTGACCGTGTCATCCGGCATCACCCAGCAGCCCCGCCTGTGGTTCGCAGCGTGGGTTGCGGTCGCCGGAACGATCTGGGCGTCCTACGCCGCCGGGCTCGGGTATCTGTTCGGCCAGGCGTTCGAGGACAACCACACCGCAGCGTTCTGGCTGGCCTTCGGCACGGCCTTGTCGATCACGGCGCTCGTCGAGGTGATCCGCTTCCTGAAGGAACGGCGCGCCGTAGCGACCGCCGTCGCAACCGCAGCGGTGATTGCGCACCCCGACGACGTCGACCGTACGCTGGAGCGATGATCGCTCTGGTGCCGGTTCGCGACGGCGC
>JBGTIA010000645.1:0-8303 GCA_041745835.1 Ilumatobacteraceae bacterium
GCTCGGCGAGTGCGCCCGCCCCTCCGAGCGCCAGCGGCCTCAAGACCTCGGCGGTCGAACTGTCGGCGAACTGCTCCAACCAACCGGGCAGCTCCATCACATGGCTGTCGGCGTCGAAGACGACACGATCCCCTACGTACGTCATGGGAGAACAGTACTTCGTTGCCGGCATGTCATGCTCTCCGAGATGACCCGCGGACTGTCCGACTCCTACGCCGAATCACGACGTCGCTTCCTGGACTCCGCCGAGCGGGTTGGTGCGTCGGTGGAGACGTACGAGCACCCAATGCGCGGGATCGACAGTGAACACCTCGCGGTCGACGTCGCCGTCAACGGCCCCGACGAGGCCGAGTCTGTGCTGATGATCGTGTCGGGCACGCATGGCGTCGAAGGGTTCACCGGGTCTGCGCTGCAACACCGGTGGCTCGAGCAGCACGCCGGCACGCGCCCCTCCTCGCTCCGCGTCGTGCTCATTCACGCACTGAACCCGTACGGCTTCTCGTGGGTACGTCGGGTGAACGAGGACAACGTCGACCTCAACCGCAACTTCGTCGACTGGTCGGTACCGCCTCCAGCGAACGAGGACTACGGCGGCCTGGCGCACTTGCTGGTGCCCGAGGCCTGGGACCACGACACCCAACAGTCGACCACGTTGCAACTGCTCGCCCACGCGGAGGAGGTCGGGTTCGCCCGGCTGCAGGAGGTCGTGAGCGGCGGGCAGTACACCCACCCGACGGGCGTGTTCTTCGGAGGCACCGAACCGGTGTGGTCGCACCGGTGGCTCGTCGGGCACCTCGCCGAACTGGCCGGCCCGGCACGAAGAATGGGGCTCGTGGATCTCCACACCGGCCTCGGCCCGTGGGGGCACGGCGAGTTGATCTCGCACGAGGGATCGAACACTCCCGGCTACCAGCGGGGCACCGCATGGTGGGGCGACGTTCGCTCGATGCTCGACGGCGAGAGTGTGTCGGCGCAGCTGAGCGGCGACTGGCTGGGAGCCCTCGATCGGCTCCTGTCCGATGTGGAGATCACCGCCGTCGCTCTCGAGTTCGGCACCGTCGACGTGGTCAGCGTGCTGCAAGCCCTGCGCGCCGATGCGGTCCTGCACGCGCACGGTGATCCGCGCGGTCTCGCGGCGGCCGAGGTACGTGCTCAGGTCCGAGCAGCGTTCGCCGACGACGACCCCGCCTGGTTCGATGCGGTGGCGGCCCGGTTCGATGACGTCGTGATGGCGGCGACGACCAACCTGGTGGAGCGGTCGTGACCGGTTCCGACGGGCGCAGCGTTCAGTCGCCTGCGGCAGCGATCTCGGCGCGGACGCGCGCTGCCTCGGGGTGCGTGGCGACGTAGTCGTCGAGGTGCTGGCGCACACGTTCGGCGTTCAGTCTCGGCTGCTCCACCGTCGCCCATTCCACCATCCCGTCCCAGAACCGCCCGAACAGCTCTCGCCCACTGACCGTTGCGTCGTCGGCGGTTCGAAAGTGCACCGACTGCAACTCGCCCAGGTACACGCACAGCGACCGGACGTGGATCAACTCGTCGGTGCGAATTCGCTCGATGATCTCGGCGGCGAGTTCGGCCTCGACCCGGTTGTCGACGAACACGTCGGGCGACCGGAGGATCTCCTGTGCCTCGGCGAAGCCGAGCTCGGCACGGAACTCGATGATGAGCAGGTTCGCGAGCAGCGAGATCAACCCTTCGATCTCGGGTGGCAGCTCGGGCATGGAGCGCGTGCCTGCGTCCGGGCGGCCGATGTTCTCCGGTGGCTCCACGTCGGGGTACGCGTCGGCGCCGAAGGCGAGATCGCGAGCGAGGAACCACATCACGTCGTGGCCGCCGATGCCGAGTTCCGGCTGGCCGCCCTCGTCGAGTCCGTGTGCGAGGAGCAGCCCTCCGCCGAGGTGTCCGATCGCCATCTCGGCGATGTCCTCGACGATCGCTGGCTGGAGATCAGGGAAGGTGATGTCGGCCAGCAGTCAACCACGTGCCTCGATCTTGCCAGTGATGGTGAGCTGGTCCCAGAACCATCGGCCCAGTCCGTTTCGGAGCAGCACCCGTTGCTGCTCGCCATTGACTGCGCGGGTACCGGCGAGGAGCGACGAGTCGGCGTCGAAGACATCGCCGCCGCGGTCTCGCAGTGCCTGCGCCCATGCGTCGAGGGCCCGTTCTCGCGCCAGGGCCCGAGGCGGTTGGTACACACCTCGAGCGTCGATGCCGCCGTGCACTCGCTGGTCGAGGATGACATGAGGCGAGAGATCGGGATGGTCGGCCATCAACTCGGCTTGGGAGTACAGCAGCTGCACGGCGGTCACCCTACTGGGGTCGATCTCGGCGCTCTCACCTCGGCGTGCGATGATCCAACGATGCGCACTCGATCGCGTCCCGTGCGCCGACGAACCCGCGTGCTCTTCGTCGCTGCGGCGACGCTGGCCCTCTGCTCGTGCACTGCAGCGTCGAACTCGGCGACCGGCACGGACTCGACGACGACCACTCCAACCACGACCACGACCGCCACCCCGACGTCCACCCCGATGTCCAGCTCGTCGTCCACGCCGGTCGCTGCCGAGGATCTGGCACCGGCGCTGTGTGCATTCGAGACATCATCGGTCCGGGGCCAGATCGCGAACTCGGCACTCGACGAAGCGTCGGGGTTGGTGGCCAGTCGCCGACATCGAGGTGTGCTTTGGTCGCACAACGACGGCGCCGACACCGGACTCTTCGCAGTGGGAACCGACGGCGCCGATCTGGGCGTCCACCCCGTGTCGATCGACGGGGCGCGCGACATCGAGGACATCGCCATCGTGTCGGGGCCGACGGGTGACGAGATCCTGCTCGCCGACATCGGCGACAACGGCGCGAACAGGGCCTCGATCCGGATCTACCGCATTCCCGAACCCGATCCCGCCGCCGTCGCCACGATCACCGACATCGACGTTCTCGAGTTCGTCTATCCGGACCGACCGCACAACGCCGAGGTGTTGCTGGTCGACGAGGATGCGCGCCGTATCGTGATCGTGACCAAGGAGCAGCAGCCGGTCGACGGCGTTCCCCCGGAATTCGGGCCAACCGCTGAGTCACTCGTGTTCGAAGGCCCCATCGACGGTCACGGCGACGGACCTGTCGTCCTCGACGCGATCGGTACGGTCGACACTTATCTGCTCGAGACCCGCACGGTCGCCGAGACGCCTCACCCGTTCACGCTGTTGGGATTCGGCGGAGTTCCGACCGGGGGCGACGTGGCACCCGACGGCAGGCTGATCGCGCTGAGGACCTACGAGACGATCTGGGTGTGGGCGCGTCCGTCCGGCCGCAGCGTCGGCGAGACGTTGGCATCCGAGCCGCCGTGCCAGGCTCGCGTGCCACGGGAACCCCAGGGCGAAGCGGTCGCCTTCCTCGATGGGACGGTGCTCACCGTGAGCGAGGGCACGAACCCGTCGCTCTTCGAGCTCGGGCCCTGAGCACGGCAGAGCGGGCGGTACCCTGCGCCGGATGTCGAACGAGGATCAGGACCGGGAGCTCACCGTGCTCGGACAGACCGTCCGCCATGCCATCGATCACGTCGAGGTGTTCCCCGCTCCGGCGAACGTCGCCGAAGTGCGCATGACCAGCGACGAGCTGACGTCGATGTGTCCCGTCACCCATCAACCCGACCTGGCGACGCTCGAGATCACCTATCGACCCGATCGCTGGTGCGTCGAGTCGAAGAGCCTGAAGCTGTACCTGTGGGGATTCCGCGATCGATCGGTCTTCGTCGAAGCCCTCGCGGCCGAGATCGCTGACGAGCTCATGCAGACCGCACTGCCGAAGCACGTGACGGTCGTGGTCACACAGCGGCCGCGAGGCGGCATCGAGGTCCAGGCGACCGCCGAGCGGACCCGGTCGTGACGGTCGAGCCCGCAACCACGCTGACGCTGATCCGCCACGGCGAGTCCAACGTCACCGTCAACCGGGTGATCGGTGGACATCGATCGTGCAGCGGTCTCTCCGACCTCGGTCGGCAGCAAGCCGAGCGTCTTCGCGAGCGTCTCGCCAACACCGGTGAACTCGCCGCGGACGTGTTGATCGCCAGCAACTTTTCACGAGCCATCCAGACGGCAGAGGTCATCGCGCCAGCGCTCGGCGACCTCGCACTCGACATCGACCCGGGATTCGGCGAGCACGATCCCGGACCGGAGATCGATGGTATGACGTTCGACGGATACGTCGAACGATTCGGCACGCCGAACTGGAGTGACCCCGACGTCGACGTCTTCCCAGGCGGCGAGACCATCGCTGCGTTCCATTCCCGTGTCGGCTCGGCGCTCGCTGCGCTCATCGAGGCGCATCGTGGCACGTCGATCGTCGTCGCCTGCCACGGCGGGGTGGTCGACGCCACGTTCCGTCATCTGTTGCGGACCGCATCGACCGGCGGATTCGAGCTCCACACGTTGAACACCTCGATCACCGAGTTCCGGTCGGTCGCCGCCTCGGGCGAGTGGCGGCTTCGGCGCTACAACGATGCTGCGCACCTGCACGGCCTGCCCGCAGAGACACCACGCGCGGCCTCGGCATCGTCCTGAACCGATGCGTGTCGCGGTTCGCTGGCGTCACCAACCCCGACGAATGCGGTCGGCGAGGTGGTTCATGACCAGCAACGCGAACGGTGGATTGCTCTTCACGATGAACAGGAAGCGATCGCGGTCGATCTCGGCGACGACGGAGTCGGTGGTGGCGCGAGCATCGGCCGCCCGTGTGTGGTCCTCGGCGCGGTCGAGGATGGCCAACTCGCCGAAGATCTCGTCCGCGGAGCACGTCTCGACGACCTTGCCGTCTCGGACGATCTCGATTTCACCTTCGATCACGGCGTACATGGCATTGGCATCGTCGCCGGAGCTGAACAGCGTCTCGCCAGCGGCCAGCGTCCGTTGCGTCGGCACGTTCCGGAACAATGAGGTCTGTGTCATCCGAGTCTCCTTCTCGATCGGCCGGGATGGTAGGTCATCGGCTGATCGGTCAGTTCGACCGACGCACGAATTCACCTGTCGTTCATCTCCACGGCAGCGCACGTTCGTCTGTTGTTCGCCAAGTGGCCACGGCGACGCGTGTCACACTCGGTTTCGGACATGACGATCGGATCATGCTCGTCGTCGCGTGGTTCGATCACGACCAGGTGTTTGCCGGAGTGTTCGAGATGGCCTTGGACATGGTGGTCGCGATCCCAGCGCACTTCACACGCACAATCGGTGCCCAAGACCGACACGAGGTATCGCTCCGCTCGTTGGTGGGCCTGATCGTCGTCGAATCGTTGGTGTGGCATGGCAGTCCTTCGCTGTAGCGCGGGCGGCACCGGCGTCATGTTCGCGAACAAGGCAAGACTGGTCGGCCAGCGTGGCGTTGCCTCGGTCTCGGTGGTCAGGACCGGTGTGCTCCTCGCAGCGTTGGGAGCGACCGCCTACAGCCGCATCGTCGGCCAGCGGGTGATCGCCAACCCGAGCGAGCCGGTCTCGGACGGAACGACGCCAACGGCAGACACCGATCCCGCTGTCGCCAAAGCGCAGCGTCAGCTCGACCTGCTGCAGTGGGTGGTGCCGGCTCTCACCGGAGTGATGCTGATCCTGAGTGCGCTCCAAGGTGAGCAGCAGCGGCCGACCTCGGTTGCCAGGGGTGTCGTCGACTGCATCGTCGGCAACTGAGGCGAACGGAGCGGTAGACGCCGTGGACGAGATGTCAGGCGGCGCGTCGGCATTGTGACCAGAGCATGTCCATGGTGAGCCATACTCGTCTGATGGACGACGACGAGATATGGCGGGACCTCGAACGATCGGACTTGGCCGACTTCTTCAGGCCCCTACTCAAGGATGCGCCGACCGTCGACCTGACCTTTCCTGAGGACCTCGACTTCAGTCTCGAGCAGCGTGCTTTCGTTGCCATCCTCGTGGCACGTGTCGTCGAGGACGTCGCCTACGAACTGAGCCACAAGTGGGCCACCCACATGATCAACATCTTGGTGGCCGGCGACCTGCCGACGTCAGAAGACCTCGAACACGCTGCGACCGACTGAACTTCCGCGACACCCCTTGCGACACCCCTCCGGCGTCCGTCCAGGGCTGCGGACCTGGGGTCCGCTAGCTGCGAAACCCCTGGTCACGACGTCGGGCTGACAGGATTTGAACCTGCGACCCCCTGTCCCCCAGACAGGTGCGCTACCAAGCTGCGCCACAGCCCGTGGCGGCCGCAACGCTACCGCCGGCAACGCCGAGGAACACCGTCGATGTTGCCCGGTCAGGTGAAGATCTCGACGAGGCGCCAACCGAGGTAGGCCACCAGTGCGACAACCATCAGCTTGAAGTGCCAGGGTGCCTTCTCGTCGTCGGTCGCACCCGCAGTCGTCGGTTCACCGACGATCCGCCCGCATTTCGGACAGGTGCCGTCGTCGTTCATCGAGTTCGGCGTCCAGTACTTGGCGCACTCCTCACACCACGGCATCAGACGCCCTCCGCGCTGGGCACGGTCACTGGCGCTTGCGGACGCGAATCTTGATCGCCGTCGCTCCGAGATCGAACTCCTCGCGGATCGTTCGCTCGATGTAGCGCAGGTAGTGCTGGGGAACCTCACGGTTCACGAACAACGTGAACGTCGGCGGGTCGATCGCCCCCTGAACGGCGTAGAGGATCTTGGCGCCGCCGCCGATCGGTTGGCGCTGCTGGGCCGCAGCGATCACCTTGTTGACATCGCGGGTCGGCACCCGCGTGTGGTACTGGCTGATCGCTTCCTGGAGCCGAGGGCGCAGCTTGTCGACGTTCTTGCCCGTCAGCGCCGAGATCTTCAGGACCGAGCTGTCGGCGACGAACCCGAGCATCCGGGCGACCTCCGCCTGGATCTCCAGCCGAGCCTCGGTTCCCACGAGGTCCCACTTGTTCAAGATCAACACGATCGGACAGCCCGCGGCGTCGACCCGTTCGGCGAGCCGCTGGTCCTGCGCGGTCACGCCGACCGTGGCATCGATCACGAGCAACGCGACATCGGCGTTGTCGATGGAACGCAGCGCACGGACGAACGAGTAGTACTCGGCCGAATCGTCGATGCGCCCCTTGCGTCGCATGCCGGCCGTATCGATGAACACAATCGGTCCGTCCGCGGTTTCGACCATCGTGTCGATCGAGTCCCGTGTGGTTCCGGCCAGATCGTGCACGACCGAACGGTCCTCGCCGACCAGACGGTTGAACAGCGTGCTCTTGCCGACGTTCGGGCGCCCGACGATCGCCACTCGGGGCACTGCGGCGTCCTGCTCGGCTGCCGCAGCAGCCTCGTCGTCGTCGACCGGGTGCCAGGGATCGATCGGCTTGTTGATCGGTTGGCGGAGGTGATCCGGGAGCCGCTCGAGCACGATGTCGAGCAAGTCGCCGGCACGGCGGCCGTGCAGAGCGCTCACGGGAACCGGCTCGCCGATGCCGAGGCTCATGAACTCCCACATGTCGTTCTCGCGACGCTCGTTGTCGGCCTTGTTGGCGACGACGACCACCTCGGTACGCGACCGTCGGATCCAGTTCGCGATCTGCTGGTCGTCGTCGGTGAGGCCAACTGACGCATCGACCACGAACAGCACGACATCGGCATCTTTCACCGCAGCTTCCACCTGGCGACTCACCTTGGCCTCCAATGCGTCGCCGCCGGGCATCCATCCACCGGTGTCGACCACGCGGAAGGGCACGTCGAGCCATTCGGCGTCGAGTTCCTTGCGGTCGCGGGTGATCCCCGGGCGATCCTCCACGATTGCCTGCTGACTTCCGACGATGCGGTTGAACAGCGTGCTCTTGCCCACGTTGGGTCGCCCGATGATCACTACGGTGGCAACGTCGGCAGGCACCTCGGTCGGCACCTCGCTGGACACATGGCTGGCGATCTCCGTCGAGGCGTCGGCGGCGGCCACTCCCCCGGTCTCGTCGCTGGTCTCGTCGCTGGTCTCGTCGGATGGTGGATTGGTGTCGATGTCGGTCACGCCGGCTCCAGTGCGGCACGGAGTGCGATGCCGTCGGTCTCGATGATCTCCACGACCCGGGGAAGGTCGCCAACTGTCAGTCCGTCGAGGAAGCGGCCCTCGTCGGACAGGCACACGTCAGGAAGCAGGTACCGGTGTCCGTGCGGCTGGGCAGCGAGCGTGCGGCTCACGTCCTCGCCGGTCAACAGGCCGGTGACGCCGGTGTTGCCGCCGAAGAACTCGTTGCGCACGGCGATCACGCGAACGTCGTCGCGCCCGAGCGAGGCGATCAGCGGAGTGATCACCGGTGCGCCGAGCTCGCCCGTGAGGACGCCGATCGGTGCGG
>JBGTIA010000646.1:0-3053 GCA_041745835.1 Ilumatobacteraceae bacterium
CGGCGAAGACGCCGACCCGAAGCGGCGGGCACTGCTCCTCGACGAATCACTCGAGGCGCTGGTGTTGCTGTGGTCGGGCGAGCCGGTGTCGTACCGAGGTCGCGCCGTCGTGATCGACGACGTCGAGTTCCGTCCCACGCCGGTCCACGGGCACATCCCGATCTGGGTTGCCGGCGGTTGGCCCGGCGGTGCGCCGTTCCGTCGGGCAGCCCGCTTCGACGGCGTGTGGCCGGTCGCCAAGGCCGGCGGCTACCTCACCGTCGACCAGTTCGTCGAGTGCGTCGACACGGTCCGGGGTCATCGCGACTCCGTTGCTCCGTTCGATGCCTGCTTCGTCGATCGCAGCCCAGCGGCCGGTGACGACGAGACCACCGACAAGCTCGGTCGCCTGGTCGACGGTGGGATGACCTGGTGGATCGACTCACTCGACGACCCGACCATCCCCTTCGAACAGCACCTCGCCCGCGTCGAGGCCGGCCCCCCGGCCTGAGTCCACCTCGCTTCCTCGCCTCCACACCCCGAAATTTGTGCAGATGTGCCCGGCAGGCGGGCAGTCCTGTGCAGAATTCGGTTGTTGGTCGTGCGCACCCCCGAAATTTGCGCAGAATTGCCCGCTCAGCGCGACACGGCGCGCATTTTTCGGTGCGCGCTGGGACGGTCAGAAGGAGTGGTAGCCGCCGTCGATGGTGATGACGTCGCCGGTGTGGTACGTCGACGCACGGCTGGCGAGGTACACGGCGAGTCCGCCGAAGTCGTCGGCGGTGCCCCAGCGGCGCATCGGGACACGCGGCAGCACGTTCGACACGAACTTGTCCCACCCGAACGCTCCGGCGGTCATGTCGGTCTCGATCCAGCCGGGCAGCACCGAGTTGCAGCGGATGCCGTGGCGGGCGTGCTGCACGGCGATCGCCTTCATCATCGAGTTCACCCCGGCCTTCGACGCGCCGTAGTGCTGACCGGACTGCTGGCCGTAGAACGCCGATCCCGAGGTGGTGAACACGATCGAGCCGCCCGCCTCGTCACCATCGGTGTGACGCGCCACCATGTGCTTCGCGGCCTCACGCGCCGTGAAGAACGCGCCGTCGAGGTTGACGCGCATCACCCGCCGCCACTCGTCGGACGTCATCCCCACGAAGCTCGGAGCCTGCCCGCCGACGCCGGCGTTGACGAAGCACGAATCGACCCGTCCGAGCTCGCCGACGGTGTCGGCCATCGCCTGCACGACGGCGTCCTCGTCGCCGACGTCGCACACGATCGACAGCAGCTCGACGTCGTGGTGGCCCAGCTGCTCGATCGCCGCATCGTTCTTGTCGGGATTCGTGCCCCAGATCGCGACGTCGGCGCCGTGCGCGGCAAGGGCGTCGGCCATCCCCAGCCCGATGCCGCCATTGCCACCGGTGACGAGCGCCACGTGGCCGGAGAGGTCGAACGGGGATCCAGCGGGAGGCGTCATGCGGCCGACTGTACGGGCCCGTCACGCGCCGACGCACCAGTGGAGATAGCGTCGAAGGCGCATGTATCTGGAGCGTGTCCGCCAACCCGCCGATCTGCGGGACCTGTCGTACGACGAACTGCGCGACCTCGCGGGCGAGATCCGCGACTTCGTCGTCTCAGCGGTGTCGGACACCGGCGGGCACCTCGGATCGAATCTCGGTGCCGTCGAGTTGACGCTGGCACTCCACCGGGTCTTCGAGTCACCGACCGACGCGATTCTGTGGGACACGGGCCACCAGGCGTACATCCACAAGATCGTGACGGGCCGCCAGAAGCAGTTCGAACGCCTCCGCCAGCAAGGCGGGTTGTCGGGGTATCCCAGTCGCGAGGAATCCGAGCACGACTACATCGAGAACAGCCACGCCTCGACCGTGCTCTCGTATGCCTACGGCATGGCCGTCGCCCGTGACCTCGGAGCCGACCCACACCGGCACATCGTCGCGGTGATCGGAGACGGATCGTTGACCGGCGGCATGGCGTACGAGGCGATCAACAACATCGGCCACGGCGACAAGCAGGTCATCATCGTCCTGAACGACAACGGCCGTTCGTACGCGCCGACGGTGTCGATGTTGTCGGCCAGCGCGCAGGGTCGCGACGTGCAGGCCAACCACCCGAGCGTCACCGATCGGGTCGCCGACAAGCTGGCGCATGCGCTCACCGACATCCGAACCAATCCCGTGTACGTGCGCCGTCAGCGCCGCCTCGAGGAGTTCCTGCAGCACCTCCCCGTCGTGGGAAACCAGGCCGGCTCGGCCATGGATGCCTTCAAGGCCGGCGTGCGCGAGTTCCTGCAGCCGCCGTCGTTCTTCGAGGCGCTGGGCGTCCGATACGTCGGGCCCTTCGTCGGCCACAACGTCGAGGAGATGGAGCACGCGCTCCACAATGCGATCGAGCTGTCGGCGGAAGGTCCGATCCTCGTGCACGTGCTCACCCAGAAGGGTCGCGGCTACTCCCCCGCCGAGGACGACGACGAGAAGCATCTGCACGACGCTCCCGTGTTCGACCCGCTCGTGGGCCCGCCCAAGGCGGTCTCGACCGGCTACACCCAGTCGTTCGCCGAGGCGATCCTGAAGGAGGCCGAAGCCGACCGCCGCATCGTGGCGCTCACGGCGGCCATGCCCGGCCCGACCGGGCTGCTGCCGTTCCAGGAACGATTCCCCGACCGCTTCTTCGACGTCGGGATCGCCGAGCAGCACGCGGTGACCGGTGCCGCGGGCATGGCGATGGGTGGCCTGCGCCCGATCGTCGCGATCTACTCGACGTTCCTCAACCGGGCGTGGGACCAGGTCGTCTACGACGTGGCGCTGCACCGGCTCCCGGTGATCTTCTGCCTCGACCGAGCCGGCGTCACCGGCCCCGACGGCGCCAGCCATCACGGCGTCTACGACATGGCGTTGCTGTCGAAGGTGCCCGGCATGCGAGTGCTCGCACCGTCCAGCGCGCAGGAACTCGCGCAGATGCTGCACGACGCGGTGGCGCTGGCGGACGCCGGTCCCATCGCCATCCGCTACCCACGCGGTGCCGCCCGTCAGGTGAGCGAGCACGAGGTCGGCTCC
>JBGTIA010000647.1:0-1597 GCA_041745835.1 Ilumatobacteraceae bacterium
CTGCACCGTGGCGCGACTGTCGACGCCACGGCCGAGGAACAGAATCACCACCGCCAGCCCGATCGCCGCGGGCGTCAGCAACGCCAGCCCGAGCGCATCCGACGATCCATCGTCGCTCCGCAGCCGACGGCTCATGGCGTGATCTCCTCGATGGGTACCGCCGAGGTGACCGTGAGGAAGTTCGTGGTGCCGCGGATGATCCCCGGTGCGTCAGCGGTCACCGTCACGGTCACGACGCCTCGGGTCTCGCTCACCGCGACCACGACGTCGCGCATGTCGGTGTCGGCCACGAGGATTGCGGTCGCCGATGCCTGCGCATCTCCGGCCGCGACACCCGAGCGGGCGACGAGAGCTGCGGTGTCACGAGCGACAACTCGGGCCTCCGTGCGGGCGTGGCTCCACAGCGCCGCCTGGAATGCGGCGAAGGCCAGGAAGACGAACATGGGCGTCAGCAACGCAACCGCAAGCGAGGTGGCGGCCCCACGGTCGCCGCGCAGACGCAACTCGGCGACTCCGTCGGGGAGCGGTGCTTCGACCATGGCGGTGTCGCCGGATGTCAGGGAGCCGACGGCGACTGGACCGGCGTGCTGGCCGTGTCGCGGATCTGACTCCAGATGATGGCGGCGACCACCGCCACACTGATCGCGGCCGCCGCATACCACAGCACCTGCTCGATCGAGACCGCGCCTCGATCGACGGGCAGACCGTGCTGACCCTGGCGTCGCAGCGCACTGTCCGTGCCGAGGGTGCGGGCGATGACGGCCATGACGCCGGTCAGCATCAACATCGGATCGTGCATGTGCGGTTCCTCTCGGGTGTTCGGTCGGATCTCGGTCGGGACTCGGTCGGTCAGTTGAGGTTGAGGGCCGGGTAGATGATGAGGGCCATGAACAACAGCGCCATGGCGACGAGTGGCGGGGTGACCTTGTCGTTGCGCACGCGGGCGTCGGCCTCCTGTTCGGCAGCGAGCGTCGAGCGCAAGGTCGAACACTTCGCCGACAGGCTCCGTGCCACCGGCGCACCTTCGGTCGCGGACAGTGTTGCGGTCGCAGCCACCTGCTCGAGCTCGACGATCCCGTAGTCGTCAGCGACACGCTCGAGTGCTCGCACCAGGCTCTGGCCGGTCGTGCCCGCCTCCCGCATCGCTCGACGCAGCTCGCGAAACAGCAACCCGTCACCGGCGCGAGCCGCCTGGTCGAGCGCTCCTTCGTAGCCGGTGTTGCCCGCCAGCAACATGGTGACCATGTCGAGATAGGCGCCGAGCTGGTGACGCAGATCGAGTGCCACCTCCGCGCTCGCCGCCATCGTCGTCGAATGCACCAGTGCGGCACTGGCGACTGCGCAGGCGAGCGCCAGGCCCGTTGGAATCCAGATGCCGAACGACAGCACCCCGAGCGCCTGGAGCGTCCCGAGGACGAGTGCCGGGATGGCCAGGCCGCCGAGCGCGGCGAGCACCAGGTAACCGACGTGCGTCTCCACGCTGCGGCCGACGAGTCGCAGCGGCTGTGTCCAGGCCCGTGTCCACGTCGACGCACCATGGCGCTCCACGAACGAACCGATCGACACCAGCCGCCCCGCGGCGTCGTGCGAGGTCGGC
>JBGTIA010000648.1:0-4145 GCA_041745835.1 Ilumatobacteraceae bacterium
CGCCGACAAGTCGCGCCGGGCCGCACCGATGGCGCCCGAGAGCTTCACCCTGCTGTGGCAGCGCTCCATCCTGCAGTCGTTGCGCAACTCGATCCGCTCGACACAACGTGATCTCCGACGCGCACGTCGCGCCGGCCGCCTCGCCGACGCAGTCGTCGAGCAGGCAACGCAGCTCGACGACCAGCTCGACCACGCCATGGACCGCTTCGATCGTCTCCGAGACGAGAAGCTCGACGCAAAGCGCATCCGGATCCACGGCGACCTGCACCTCGGCCAGATCCTGTGGACGGGCCACGACATCGTGTTCATCGATTTCGAGGGCGAACCCGGCGCACCGATGGCGCAGCGCACCATCAAGCGGTCACCGCTCGCCGACGTCGCTGGTCTGCTGCGGTCGTTCGACTACGCCGGACGAATGGCGGTGCACACGGCAACCGAACGTGGGCGCGTGATCGGCCTCGACGACGTCGATGCCTGGCGGGGACGGTGGACGACGCAGAACCATGCGGCGCTGCTCCGCTCCTACTTCGAGGGGATCGACGGTGCCGACCTGACGCCGGCCGACGACGCCGATCGTCGGCTGCTCGTCGACCTCTACACCATGACGAAGGCGCTCTACGAGATCCGCTACGAGCTCGCCAACCGACCCGACTGGGTGATCTGGCCGATGGCGTCGGTGCTGGAGATGCTTCGAGCCGACCCTGTCCGGCGATGATGGGCGTCATGACGGACGCACTGCGGGCACGGGCCGAGGAACTCGGGATCCTGACCAGCTATCACGACGTGAGCGGGGTCCTCCACCACGCCGACGACACGACGATCGCTCACGTGGTCGCCGTGCTCGAAGCCGACCGCGCGTCGGCAAAGTCGGCCACCCGGCTCACCTCACCGCTTCATCTCGCCGGCGCCGGGCCCATCACGATCGATGCCCGGGTCGTCGACGCGAGTCTGATGGTGGAGGGTCACCCGATCGACGTGTCCGTGCGTCACGTTGACGGCGGCGACGAAGTGGACCTGCCCGACGAGCTCCCGTGGGGATGCCACCTCCTCGAATTCGATTCCGATCAGGGACCCGGCGAATCCGTGGTGATCGTCGCTCCCGCAACGATGCAGCGCAGCGAGCAGTTCGATCATCGCGGCGGGCTCTTCGCCCCCACGTACGCGCTGTGGGAGCACCAGCGACCCCTTCCTTCCTTCGCCCACCTCCACGACCTCGCCCGGGCCGCCAAGGCACACGGCATCGCGGTCGTGTCCACGCTGCCGCTCTACGCGACGTACCTCGACGACCCGTTCGATCCGAGTCCATATTCGCCCGTCAGCAGGCTGCACTGGAACGAGGTGTACCTCGATGACACCGGCCTCCCGCCTGCGCCTGTCCCGCCGGTGGGCGACTTCATCGACTGGGGCGTCCTGGCGGCGCGTCGGCGACATCAGCTCGTCACTGCGGTCGGCACGATGGACGCAGCGATGCACGCCGAGCTGACGGCATTCGCAGCGGCGCACCCGGACGTGGGCGCGTATGCGAGGTTCCGGGCCGGCCGTGACGCAGACGGCGACCTGGCGGTCGAGCAGTCGCATCTGCTCGCGCAGTATCTCGCCGATCGGGAGCTCGCCGCGATCCGCAGCGATCCCAACGCCGCCGCTCTCGCCCTCGACCTCCCGATCGGTTCACACCCCGAGGGCTACGAGGTCTGGGCCGATCCATCGATGTTCGCACCGCAGATGAGCGTTGGCGCACCGCCCGATTCGTTCTTCTCCGACGGGCAGAACTGGGGGTTTCCCCCGCCGCTGCCCGCAGCGATGCACGCGAGCGGCCACCGGCTGTGGCGTCGCCTGATCGAGCGCGTCGGTCGTCACGCCGACATCCTGCGCATCGACCATGCGATGGCCGTGCATCGCCTGTGGTGGGTGCCCGACGGATTCTCCGCCACGCAGGGCGTGTACGTGACCTATCCACGTGACGAGATCCTCGCGGTGATCGCGGCCTCGGCGGCCGCAGCCGGCGTCACGATCGTCGGCGAGGACCTCGGCACGGTGCCGCCGGAGGTGTCTGCTGCATTCGACCGGTGGGACGTGCTCGGCATGTACGAAGAGCAGTTCCATCTCGATGGAGACCACCTGGCGCACATCCCCTCGCGTTCGGTCGCCGGGATCCGGACCCACGACATGGAGCCGATCGCCGAACTCGTTGCCACGAGCGACACCAGCGCGTACCGACATCGCCTCGCCGACGCCCACGGGTGCGAGGTCGCCGACCGCTGGGACGACGTCGTCGAACAGATGCTGGTGCGGCTTTCGTGGAGCGACGCCTACCTGGTGATCGCCGACCTCGACGATCTGCTGGGCGAACGGCGACCGCACAATCTGCCGGGCCGGATCGGGCCCGAACTGTGGTCGCGCCGCCTCAACCGACCGACCTCCGAAACACTCGGCGCCACCGACGTCCGCCGCAGGCTGGCGACGCTGGCGCGCCGACGCGACGAACCCAACGACCCCGCACGGGGCAGCTGAGGAGCAACCCATGAGCACCCACGAACTCGACGGACACGCCGACGAACTCGACCGGTACCTCTTCAACGAGGGCACCCACCGCTACCTCCACCGCCGGTTCGGGGCGCAACCTGCCGAGGGCGGTTGCCACTTCGCCGTCTGGGCACCGAATGCCAGAGCCGTCGCCGTGGTCGGCTCGTTCGACGGGTGGCAGCCCGAGCACCATCTCGAGCCGAGCGAATCGGGTGTGTGGAGCGGTTGGGTCGACGGCGCTGCCATCGGCCACTCCTACGTGTACCGCGTCACGACGCCGGCCGGAACCAAGGTCGACAAGTCCGACCCCGTCGGCGCCGCGACCGAGGAGCCACCGTCGATCGCCTCGGTGATCGCCGATCTGTCCTACGAGTGGGGTGACGACGACTGGATGGCAACGCGGGGCGAGAAGATCGCCCTCGACGCGCCGGTGTCGATCTACGAGCTCCACCTCGGATCGTGGGGACGCCACGTCACCGACGGCAAGCGCTTCCCTCGATACGACGAACTCGCCGATCCGATTGCCGATCATGTGCTCGCACACGGCTTCACGCACGTCGAGTTCCTTCCGATCATGGAGCACCCGTTCTACGGATCGTGGGGCTACCAGACGACCGGCTTCTTCTCGCCCAGTGCCCGCTTCGGCACGCCGCAGGACCTGATGCGGATGATCGACCGACTGCACCAGCGAGGCGTCGGGGTGATCCTCGACTGGGTGCCGTCACACTTCCCGAACGACAGCCACGGGCTCTACGAGTTCGACGGGACACACCTGTTCGAACACGCCGACCCGCGCCAGGGCTACCACCCAGACTGGAACTCGGCGATCTTCAACTACAGCCGAAACGAGGTGCGCTCGTTCCTGGTGTCGAGTGCGATGTGCTGGCTCGACCGGTACCACGTCGACGGCATACGCGTCGACGCCGTGGCATCGATGTTGTACCTCGACTACTCCCGAAACGCCGGCGAGTGGATTCCCAACGAGTACGGCGGCCGTGAGAACCTCGACGCCATCGTGTTCCTGCGCCAACTGAACGAGGCGGTCTACGGCGAGTTCCCGGACGTCGCGACGATGGCCGAGGAGTCGACCTCCTGGCCGATGGTGAGCCGACCGACGTACATCGGCGGCCTCGGTTTCGGCTTCAAGTGGGACATGGGTTGGATGCATGACACGCTCGCCTACATGCATCTCGACCCCATCCACCGCCGGTGGCACCACGGTGAGATCACCTTCCGATCGGTGTATGCATCGAGCGAACACTTCGTGCTTCCCCTCAGCCACGACGAGGTCGTGCACGGCAAGGGATCGCTGCTCGGCAAGATGCCCGGCGACGACTGGCAGCAGTTCGCCAACCTGCGTCTGTTGTATGCGATGCAGTGGGCGCAGCCGGGCAAGAAGCTGCTGTTCATGGGCTGCGAACTGGCCACCCGGACGGAGTGGAACCACGAGAGCACGCTCGACTGGTCGCTGCACGACGCCGACGGGCATCGCGGCGTGCGCGAGTGGCTTGCGAGCGTGAACCGACTGTACGCAGCGGAGCCGGCGCTGCATCGAGGCGACAGGGACCCGGCCGGTCTGCAATGGATCGAGGGAGCCGACGCCGACCAGAGCGTCTATGCGT
>JBGTIA010000649.1:0-3318 GCA_041745835.1 Ilumatobacteraceae bacterium
GACGGCGGGCGAGCGCCAGTCCCCGACCGTGCGCGGCGCGGTGGTCGCTCGGACGGTCGAACAGCGTGGCGGCACGTGTGGCAGCGATTCCGGGGCCCTCGTCCTCGATGAGCACGCCGGAGTCCTGCACGAGGATGGCGACCGTCCCGCGGCCGTGGCGGAGCGAGTTCGCCAGCAGCACGTTGAGAACTTGACCCACCAACCCCGGCGTGGCGAGCACCGGTTGCGTGACGCCGGTCGTCACCACCACCTGCCGCCGCTTCTCCGCGAATCGCTGCTGCCAGTCGGCCACCTGGTGGTCGACGAGAGCCGTCAGATCGACCTCGGTGCGTTCCTTCGTGCTCCCGCTTCGCGCCACCGTCAGCAACTCGTCGAGCGTCGTGTTCAACTCGTGGGTCTGCGCCAACGCAGCGGCGGCCTCGGCTGCCACTGCGGTGTCAGCGGATCGCTCCAGCAGCTCGAGGCGCATTGCGATCCCTGTGAGGCCGGTGCGCAGCTGGTGTGTTGCGTCGGCGGTGAACCCGCGCTCCGATTCGAGCACACGATCGACGCGGTTCGCACTCAGCCGCAGCGATCGGGCGATCGCGTCGATCTCGTCGATGCCCGATGGTTGCGGTGCCGCCGCACTGAAGTCACCGTCGCCGACGCGGGAGGCACTCCGCGCAAGCCGTTCGAGCGGTCGCGCCAATTGGCGCGCCTGGACCCCGGCCAGCAGTGCGGCCGCTCCGATGGCGGTCAATGCGATCACCGTCAGCCGCGCCACGATGCTGCCCGGCAACTCGTCACCCTCGGCGTCGCGCACGATCATGAGCACCGGAATCGTCAGCACCGCGATCACCACGACGACCACGGCGATGGTCGACAGCACGAGACGGCGACGCATGCTGTTCAGCCGCTCGTCGGGACGGCCACCGCGTGCGGGTCGAATCGGAATCCGACGCCGCGCACCGTGACAATCTTCGAGGGTGGATCGGTGTCGTCGAGGATCTTGCGTCGGAGCGTCGAGGTGTGGGTGTCGAGCGTGCGCGTGGAGCCCCACCAGTGCTCGTCCCAGACGGTGCTCATGATCTGCTCACGCTTGAGCGTCACGCCGGGCTGCCGCATCAGGAGTTCGAGCAGATCGAACTCCTTCGTGGTCAGCTCGATCTCGGCGCGCCGGTCGTCATCGCCGGTCACGAAGCAGCGCCGCGCATCGGTGTCGAGTTCGATCCCGGCGCCGAGCAGACGTCGCGACGGCTGTGCCGCTGTCGAGTGCTCGACGATTCGTAGCCGGGCGCGGATCCGAGCGACGAGTTCGGCCAGTCGGAACGGCTTGGCGACGTAGTCGTCGGCGCCGGCATTCAGCCCGACGATCACATCCATCTCCTCGGCCCGAGCGGTGAGCATGATGATCGGAAGGTCGGGATGATTCGCTCTGATCTTGCGGCACGCGTCGAGCCCGTCGATGTCCGGGAGCGTCAGATCGAGCAGCACGAGGTCCGGTCGGCCGGTTTCCACGAAGTCGATCGCAGCGAGACCGGCATTGACGTGGTGGACCTCGAAGCCCTCGGAGCGGAGCACCCGGATCAACGGTTCGCTGATGCGTTCGTCGTCTTCCACCAACAGCACAGCCGTGGTGGTGCCGGCGAGGGTGGTGTCGCCGGGTGCGCGAAGCGTCGATTCCATCGCCTGGCTATCGGCACGTTCAGGCCGCCACTTGACATCCGGCGCCACACGCCGAGATCTCAGCGTTGGCGAAGGCGCAGTGCGTCGCCGTGCGCCGGGAAGCCTTCGTGGTCGGCGAGCGCAAGCACTGACGGCGCCATGCGCGCCAGCGCCGACGCGTCAGCGCGCGCGATGGCGGTGCGCTTGAGGAACGTGTCGGCGGTGATACCGGACGACACGTGGGCGAAGCCCGACGTGGGGAGCGACGCCGGGCAACCGATGACGAAGTTCGCTGCGCTGAACGGTGTGTGCTGGCCGACGAGGATCTCACCGGCGTTGATCAGCCCGGCGACGACCTCGCCGATGGACGACTCGGCGACGGCGACCTGCAGATGTTCGGGAGCGAACTCGTTGGCGATCGCAACGGCGACGTCGAGCGAGTCGACGAGCACGCACCCACCGTTCGGTCCGAGCGACGCGCGAGCAGCGCCGGCTCGCACCTCGGCGAGCCCGGAGAGCTGCCGTTCGAGTTCGGCGTCGACGGCATCGGCCAGCGCACCGGAATCGGTGAGGAGCACGACGGTGCTGTCGTTGCCGTGCTCGGCCTCGATCAACAGGTCGGCCGCCAGCAGCGTCGGGTCGGCGCTGTCGTCGGCGATCACCAGGCTCTCGGTGGGCCCGAGCAGCATCATCGTCGCCACGCCGTGGCGCTGCATCTCGACCTGTGCGATGGTGACGGCCGGCGAGCCCGGTCCCACGATCTTGCGCACCCGCGGAATCGTGTCGGTACCGAAGCCGAGCGCGGCGATTCCAGCGGGACCGTTGACGCGGAACACGTCGGCGATGCCGAGCTTGCGACACACCACCAGCACGGCAGGATCGACATCGCCGTTGCCGCCGGGCATCGGCGGGACCACCAGTGCGATCGTCGGGACGCCGGCGACGACGGCAGGCACTGACAGTTGGTAGGCGACGCTCGGATAGCTGGCCTTTCCCGAGGGCGTGAACAGTCCGGCCGACGTGATCGGAGTGATCTTCTCGCCGACCGTCAAGCCCGGTCCGCTCTCGAACGACCAGTCGTGCGCCTGCTCCATCTGTGCCTCGTTGAACGCCCGCAGATGTGCGATCGCGTCGTCGAGCGCGGCGTCGACGTCGGCCGACACCGAAGCTCGTTCGAACTCGTCGGCGGTCACTCGTAGACCATCGGGCGACACCTCGATCCGGTCGAAACGGCCGAGCGCGTCGGCGACCGCGGCGTCGCCGCGCTCGCGCACGTCATCGATCAACTCGCCGATCGATCGACGGAGTGCCGGGTCGAAGATGTCGTCGATCCCGCGCCGCATCAGGGCGTCGCGAGCTGCGACGTTCATGTCGTTCCAGACCTGCCTACGCATCACGCTCACCGAGTCGACGCTAACGGTGAGTGTGATGCGGCCCACGCTGTGTTCAGGCAGCCAGTGACCACGTGCCAGCGAGGGAAGCGCCAGCGACGAGCTGGAAGCAGCGCGAGGAGGAAGCGAAGCGGACGACGAGCCTGCCACAGGAGTAGCATCTCGACACGTTCCAATCACCATCCAGGGGAGCGTGCATGCCCGTCACCGTCGTCGTCGGAGCCCAGTGGGGCGATGAGGGCAAAGCCAAGGTCATCGACCTGCTGTCGAAGGAGCACACCTA
>JBGTIA010000650.1:0-2124 GCA_041745835.1 Ilumatobacteraceae bacterium
GGCGTGCCCTTCGGACGCTACGGGTACACCGGGGCGCTGAAGCCACGGGTCGCCCACGTCCCGGCGATCGTGCCCCTTGCATGGTTCGCGCTGGGTCTGCCCGCACGGGAAACTGCGCACGCCGCACTCGGTGACCGATCATCGGCCGTCACACGCATCACGCTCGGTTCGGCAGCGCTCACGGCGTGGGACCTGTTCCTCGACCCCCAGATGGTCGGCGAGGGGTACTGGGTCTGGGCGAAGCGCGGCGTCTATCGGGGCATCCCCCTCACGAATTATCTCGGCTGGTTCGTCACAGGCCTCGGCGTGATGGCGATGCTCGAGGCTGCCCTCCCACCCGCGGCCGCGTCGGTCGACGCCGACGGCGCCCTGGTCGGCGAGTACGCGTACATGGGCGCGATGGAGACGATCGGCTTCGCCCGGTACTTCCGCGATCCGGTCGTCGCAGCCGTCGGTGGACTCGGCATGCTCCCGCTCGCGGGCGCCGCCATCACAAGGAAGCTCCGTGCCTGATCCGTTGCACAAGGGGTCAGACCCCCGATGTAACACCAGGCGGATCGTCGTCGTCGGGGGCGGGGTCGGCGGGTTGGCTGCGGCGATTCGGCTCCGTTCGCTCGGCCACGACGTCACCGTCTTCGAGCGCCGCGACGTGGTCGGCGGCAAGCTCGCCACGCACGTACGAGACGGCTACACGTTCGACGTCGGACCGTCGCTCGTCACGCTGCCCCACGTCTTCGACGAGGTGTTCCGTACGGCGGGAACGACGCTCGACGAGCAGATCGAGTTGGTCCGTCTCGACCCGCAATTCGTTTACCACTGGCCCGACGGATCGAGCTTGATCGTCCCCGATGGCGTCGACGACACGGAACAGGCCTTCGACGACTTCGAGACGGGCTCGGGCGAGCAGTGGCGTCGCTTCGACGAGCGTGGCCGGCGCACCTGGGACGTTGCAGAGCGGACGTTCTTCGCTGGACCGATGTCGAATCCGTGGTCGCTCGCGAAACGGATGCGGTCGCCGTTCGATCTCACGGCGATCGATCCGTTGCGCACGTTGCACCGCGCGGCCGAGTCGTACTTCGACGACCCCCGCCTGGTGCAGTGGGCCGACCGCTATGCGACGTACTCGGGATCGTCGCCGTACGCCGCCCCGGCAACGCTCGGTTGCATTCCGCACATCGAGGCTCGGTTCGGCTGCTGGTATCCGATCGGAGGGCTCGATGCGCTGCGGAAGGCGTTCGAGCGCGTCGCTCGGGACACCGGCGTCCAGATCCATACCGGCACGGACGTCGCTCGGATCGTTGCCGCCCCGGGCGGTGCTGTTTCCGGCGTCGAACTCGTCGACGGCTCCGCGGAGCCGGCCGACATCGTCGTGGCGAACACCGACGCCGAGCACCTGTACGCCGATCTGCTTCCGGATGCGGACGCGCTGAAGCGAGTGCGGCGGGCTGAACGTTCGACGAGCGGGTTCGTGCTGTGTGCCGGGGTGCGCGGTCTGACCCCACGACTGGAGCATCACAACGTGTGGTTCTCCGGCAGCTACCGCGCCGAATACGACCAGCTCGATGCCGGCAAGGCGGCCGACGACCCGACGATCTACGCCTGCGTCTCGTCGGTGACCGATCCGACCCAAGCTCCCGACGGTTGCGAGAACTGGTTCCTGCTGGTCAACACGCCGCCGGATGTGGACATCGACGCCGATGCCTACGGCCAGCTCGTGCTCGAGCGGCTCGCCGCCAGGGGACCTGACCTCCGAGCACGAATCGAGTTCGTCGACACGATCACGCCGTCCGACATCGAGCGCCGCTACCGCTCGCCGGGCGGCGCCATCTACGGAACATCGTCCAACGGCAAGCGTGCGGCATTCGTGCGTCCAGCCAACCGCGGCGCACGGCCAGGTCTGTATCTCGTCGGTGGGTCCAGCCACCCGGGCGGCGGGCTTCCACTGGTCACCACGAGCGCGAGAATTGTCACCGAGATGATCACCGAGGACCTGGCGTGAGTGTCACTCGACAAACGCTGCGCGCAGTGTCGATCGGGCTGCGCGTGAGCGCCGGAGCGGTTGCGGTCAGCCGGCTGGCCCAAGCAGCGGGCGCCGCTGCCCCGGTCCGTCCGACGATCACGCCG
>JBGTIA010000651.1:0-4245 GCA_041745835.1 Ilumatobacteraceae bacterium
GAGGTCGAGCTGGCCGGCCCCGGCGGCATCGTCGGACGGCCGGGCGAACCTCGTGTACTTCTCGATGAGGTCGGGCAGCGTGTAGCGCGCCTCGGCCGGGTCGATGAGGTACGCCGCGATCGCGGTGTCGAGCGTGAGGCCACGCACCTCGACGTCGAACTCCAGCAGCGAGCGCATCAGCGGTTTCACGTTGTGGCCGCGCAGGTTGCCGTGTGCGCCGAGCGCCGCACGGACGGCGTCGTCGGCGAGGATGTCGGCGGGGATCCAGAGCACTTCGGCCACGGACGCATCGGTCGCCGACGTGCTGTGGATCCCCGCTGACGTCTTGGCCGACGACTCCGTGCGCTCGGCGCTCGGTGCCCACACCAACCTGCGCGGGCACAACGTCAAGCCGTTGATGCGGTCGCTGCTCGAATTCGACGTCGAGGTACGGGGACTCACCCTCGACACCGCGATCGCCGCCTATCTGATCGACCCGGCCGAGGCCCGCTACACGCTGCCCGACCTGATCGAGAAGTACACGAAGTTCGCCCGCCCGTCCGATGACGCCGCAGGGAGCGGCCAACTCGACCTCGACGGGACGTCGCTCGGCGACGCCGAGCTCGCGGCGCGCGATGCGCTGGCGGTGCACGCGCTCGCGGAGCCGATCGTTGCCAGCATGCAGGCGCAGGGAATGGCCGAGCTGTACCGCACGATCGAGAATCCGTTGGTTCTCGTGCTCGCCAAGATGGAGCACGTCGGTGTGGGTGTGGATGTCGAAGAACTGCGGGCGCTCGGCAAGCGGCTGTCCGACGAGGTGTCGACGCTCCAGGCGCAACTGCGCGAGGTCGCGGCCCGAGACGATCTGAACCTCAACTCACCCAAGCAGTTGCGCGAGATCCTGTACGACCAACGCGGCCTGTCGCCGGGCAAGAAGACCAAGACCGGGTACTCCACCGACGCTGCGACCCTCGAGAAGATCAAGGACCAGTGGCCCGAGTTCCTCGAGCCGCTGCTGCGGTATCGCGAGGTCGAGAAGCTCCGATCGACCTACGGCGAGGGTCTGCTCGCCGAGGTGGCCGGAGACGGTCGGATCCATGCGACGTTCAACCAGACCGTTGCGCGCACCGGCCGACTCTCGTCGGACAAGCCGAACCTCCACAACATTCCGGTGCGCACCGACGAGGGTCGCCAGTTCCGTCGGGCGTTCGTTCCCGCTCCGGGAACCACTCTCCTCGTCGCGGACTACAACCAGATCGAGTTGCGCTGCATCGCCCACCTGGCGAAGGATCCCGGGCTGATCGAGGCGTTCACCAGCGGCCAGGACATCCACAACGCCACGGCGGCCCGAGTGTTCGGCGTCGAACCGACGGGTGTCACCGCCGGGCAGCGCTCCAAGGCGAAGATGGTCTCCTACGGGCTCGCCTACGGCATGGAGGCCTACGGGCTCGGCCAGCGGTTGAACATCGCCACCGAGGAGGCCGCCGTGATTCTCGACGCGTACTTCGTGGCCTTCCCGAACGTCAAGGCGTACATGGACCGCACGGTCATCGAAGCGCGTGAGCGCGGCTACACCGAGACGCTGTTCGGTCGACGCCGTCCGATCCCCGAACTGATGAACTCCAACTTTCGCGTCCGACAGGCGGGGGAACGTCAGGCGATGAACGCCGGTATCCAGGGCCTGGCCGCCGACATCTTCAAGGTGGCCCTGGTCCACATCGACGAGGCCCTGGTGGCGGGGAAGTACGACAGCCGGGTGGTGCTGCAGGTGCACGACGAGGTGATCGTGGAGGTTCCAGCGGCCGAACACGACGTTGTCGGCGACCTCGTGGTCGAGTTGATGCACGACGCCGCCGACCTCGACGTCCCGCTGGAAGTGAACGTTTCCTGGGGCGAGACGTGGGCGTCGGCGAAGGGTTGAACGGAATGCAGGAAGGCATCGCACCGGTCGGAGACGCACCGGTCGGATCGATCGTGGCAACGTTGGAGGAATTGGCGACGCTGTACCGCGCGCCGAACCGGCTCGTGGTGGCCAAGAAGTCGGGAGTCATCGACGATGCGAGCGCCGGAATCCTCGCCCGGTCGCCGTTCGTGCTGCTCGGAACGGCGGGCGCCGACGGCGGGCTCGACGTCTCACCTCGTGGCGGTCCGCCCGGGTTCGTCCGTGTGCTCGACGAGCACCACGTCGCGCTGCCCGACCTCAATGGCAACAACCTCATCGACAGCGTGCGAGCCGTCGTCGCCACCGGTCGAGCGGCAATCCTGGTGGTGGTTCCCGGCATGGACGAGACCCTGCGGATCAACGGACCGGCGTGGGTGACGACCGACGCGTCGGTGCTCGACCTGTGGGACGACGAGCTGCGGCGTCCCACGACGGCGATCGTCGTACGGGCCGCCGAGGTGTTCATGCACTGCGCGAAGGCGTTCCGGCGCGGCCACGTCTGGGACCCGACGAGCTGGGACGACCTCGCCGACACGCCCGACGGGCTCGACGTCCTGGTGGCCCAAGGGCTGGTGTCCGCGAACGACGCTGCGACGCGCAGCTACCTCGAGCAGAGCTACGCCGACGATCTCGCCGACGACGCGCCCGAGCGTTGATGTGACGTGGACGTGAGGCGACCGTGACCGGACGCGATCACTGGTTCGAGGACCTCGCCGACCACCTCGGAGCGGCCTACGACCGCTACGCCCATACGAAGGGCACCGTCCAAGAGGTCGAACACGTGGTCGCCGCGCTGGGTCTGCAACCCGGTGAGCGGGTGCTCGACGTGGGGTGCGGCACCGGCCGCCACGCTCACGAACTCGCGCTCCGAGGCATCGGCGTCCACGGAGTCGACATCAGCCAGCGCTTCGTCGACCTCGCGAACGACGCAACGAGTGCGAGCGATGAGCGAAACGCCGGGATTCGGGCGGTTGGCTCATCGCTCGCGACGTTCGAGCGCGCGGATGCTCGATCGATGGTGTTCGACTCCGAGTTCGACGCCGTGATCTGCCTCTGTCAAGGCGCATTCGGGATGATGACCGCCGAGGGGGAGGACGACGCCGTGGTCGCCGGGATGGCACGGGCGTTGCGCCCCGGCGGCCGACTCGCGCTCAGCGCGTTCAACGCCTACTTTGCCGTGAAGTACCACGACGACGCCGAGTTCGACGCAGCGACCGGCGTGTCGCACGAGCGCACCGAGATCCGTTCGGAGACCGGCGAGGCGCGATGTGTCGACCTGTGGACCGGGTGCTACACGCCGCGCGAACTCCGTCTCCTCCTCGCTGCGCACGGCTTCGTCGTCGACTCGATCGCGAGCGTCGAACCCGGCGCCTATGGCACAGACCCTGCCACCACCGAATCGCCCGAGTACCTCGTCATCGCCCACCGCACCTGAAACCCCCGAAATGTCCCGCGATCTCGACGCGCAGCGGCAAGATCGCGGGACATTTCGGGGAAGTCGATGCGGATCGGCGGTGATAGCGTTGTCGGCTGCGCCCCAACCGTGGCGCGCCTGTCCATCTCTTCACGTCCGTCCCGAAAGCAGTTCGTCCCTTGTCCGACACCGCAACCACCTCCCTCGAGTCTCCCACCAGCCAGATGGGAACCTTCGATGACGAGGGCACGTACACCCCCCGTGAGATCGTCTCCGACGACCTCGGCATGTCCTTCGCCGATGCGATCGACGGCACCATGGTCACCGTCGAGGACGGCCAACTCGTCCACGGCACCGTGGTCAAGATCGACAAGGACGAAGTGCTCCTCGACATCGGCTACAAGTCCGAGGGCGTCATCCTCGCTCGTGAGCTGAGCATCCGCAACGACGTCGATCCGTCCGAGGTCGTCTCGCTCGGCGAGCGCATCGAGGCCCTCGTCCTCACCATGGAGGACAAGGAAGGCCGGCTGCTGCTGTCGAAGAAGCGCGCGCAGTACGAGCGGGCGTGGGGCGACATCGAAGCCAAGAAGGAAGCCGACGAAGTCGTTTCCGGTCCGGTCATCGAAGTCGTCAAGGGCGGCCTCATCGTGGACATCGGCCTGCGCGGCTTCCTGCCCGCATCGCTCGTCGAGCTCCGTCGTGTCCGCGATCTCGCGCCGTACATCGGCGAGACGGTGCACTGCAAGATCATCGAACTCGACAAGAACCGCAACAACGTGGTGCTGTCGCGTCGCGCCTATCTGGAAGAGAACCAGAAGGAGACCCGCGACCAGTTCCTCAACAACCTCAAGGTCGGCGAGGTCCGCGAAGGCACGATCTCCTCGGTCGTCAGCTTCGGTGCGTTCGTCGA
>JBGTIA010000652.1:0-11260 GCA_041745835.1 Ilumatobacteraceae bacterium
GGCTCGCCGGTGCCGGCGTTCACCTTTCCCGAGCAGGCAGCAGCAGTCCTCGGTCGATCGCACGGCTACGCCCGCTGGCGCCGAGCCGAAGCCGAGGCCCCGCCCGAGATCGCACGACCGGTCAATCCGGCGGTCGCTCAGGCCATCATCAGCGAGACGGTGGGAGACGCCACCTCGGAGGTGGCCGTCGATCTGGACACGAAGCGACGCCTGCTCGCGGCCTACGGCATCGAGATGGCCCGAGCCACCGAATCCGAGCCTGATCGCGCGGTACTCGATGCGCTGGACATCGGTTACCCCGTCGCGCTCAAGGCGGTACGGCGTCGTCCTGGCAGGTCCGCTCGCGCCGGCGTGGCCCTCGACCTCTCGACCGACGACGACGTCCGCGAGGCCATTCAGGTGATGCGCGACTCGCTCGGCGAGGACGCCGAAGACCTGATGGTGCAGGCGATGACCAGTCCCGGCGTCGACGTTCGCATCCGATGCGAGCACGACGATCGTCTGGGCACGATCGTGTCGGTGGGACTCGGAGGGGCACAGGCCGATGCCATCGACGACCGCACGAGTCGGCTGGCGCCGGTCTCACCTGCGAGCGCCGCGACCATGCTGACCGAGACCCGCCTCACCGCAGCGCTCGACGGTGCCGGCTTCGACTCGTCGCCGCTCGTCGACGCCGTCGTTGCCGCAGCGCAGCTCGCCTCCGATCATCCTTGGATCGCCTGGATCGACCTCAACCCCGTGATCGTCTCGGATGTCGGCGCCGTGGTGACCGATGCCGTCATCCGGCTGGTCCCCCACGCGCCCGGTGACGGCCCGTTGCGCCGTCTCGACTGACCTTGGTCGTCGACGCCCGGCGATCCGCCACAATGGCCACGTGAACCTCGGCATCATCGTTCCGCTGGTCGTCCTGCCGATTGCACTCGTCGGCGCATACCTCTGGTTCCGCCGATTGCTCGCCGACCTGCGACCCGTCGAGGCGAACTCGTTCTCGGGCCTGCGGCTCACTGCGGAGGCACTGCACCGAGTCCCGTCTCCACCGTGGCGTGTGGTGTACGAAGTCGGAGGCGCACTCGGCGACGTCGATCACGTCATCGTCGGTCCGCCCGGCGTGATCGCCATCACCACCGTCGTCGCCGATCGACCCGACCCCGCCGAGTTGCGCATGGCCCGCGGTGACGCGCAGCTCGTCGGTGATGCAGCGATCACCCGGGGTCCCCTCGACGAGCTGTTGCGGCCCGTCGGTTCGTCCTGCGGTCGGTCCGCCCGCGTCTACTGGGGCGTCGCCGACCCCCGACGACCCGCGGCTGACGACCTCGTGCACGCCAGCAAGCTGGTCGAGGGCCAACGGCTCGCTGAGTGGCTGGCCTCGATCGCGCTGGCCGAGCAGGCGACGACGCTCGATCAGGCCGGGATCGACATGGTCTGGCGCACGATCACGATGGGCGTCCGTCGACCCGACCCGCTCCCATGAACCCTCATGAACCGCGCGGGCTCCGAACAGTAGCGTGCAGGGATGGCAACCCCCGACGAGTTCTCCGGACCGACCACCGAGCTGCTCCAGTCGCTGATTCGCAATGCCTGCGTCAACGACGGGACTCCCGACTCGGGCAACGAGACCCGGAACTCCGACCTGCTCGTGACCTACCTCGAGGGGTCCGGCCTCGAGGTCGAGCGATTCACCCCACGTGAGGGCCGCGACTCGATGGTGGCGCGCATCGAAGGGTCGGACCCCGACGCCCCATCGCTCTGCCTGATGGGCCACATCGACGTCGTGCCCGTCAACCCAGACGGCTGGCGCGAGGATCCGTTCGGCGGCGAGGTGATCGACGGCGAGGTGTGGGGCCGCGGGGCGGTCGACATGTTGAACCTGACCTCGTCGATGGCGGTGGCCTTCCGGCGCCTCGCCACCGAGGGGTTTCGCCCGAAGGGTGACCTGATCTACTTCGGCGTCGGGGACGAGGAAGCGGGCGGCGTGTGGGGAGCCGAGTGGATGGTCGAGCACCACTGGGATGCGATCGCGGCCGACTACGTGCTCACCGAGTTGGGCGGTTGGTCGTCGGTGGCCGACGACGGGCATCGCACCGTCACCGTCAACGTCGGCGAGAAGGGCCTCGCCTGGCGACGACTACGCGTTCACGGCACGCCGGGACACGGATCGATGCCCTTCGGTGCCGACAACGCACTGATCAAGGCAGCCGAGATCGTGCGCCGGTTGTCCGAGTACCACCCGTCCGCCCACATCGACGACATCTGGCGGGGACAGGTCGCCGCGATGGACATCCCGGACGAACTCCGCGCCGGCCTCAGCTCCAGCGAGACGATCATGGCCACACTCGAGACGATGCCCGTCCCGGTCGCCCGGCGGTGCCACGCGGAGACGCACACGACGTTCTCCCCCAACGTCGTGCACGGCGGCCAGAAGACGAACACGATCCCGGACGTGGTCGACATCGACGTCGACATCCGGACGGTTCCCGGTACGACGCGCAACGACGTCGAGGCGATGCTGCGCGAAGCGCTCGGCGACATGTTCGACCAGGTCGACATCACCGTGCTCCAGCACAGCGATCCGACGTCGTGCGACTTCGGGCCGACCAACCTGCTGTGGGAGACCGTCACCCGCCACACCCAGGTCGTCTATCCCGGTGCCGAGGTCGTCCCGGGTCTCGTGGTCGGTGGCACCGACGCTCGCTTCTACCGTGAGCGTGGCGTCACGGCGTACGGAGCAGGGCTCTACTCGCCCAACATGGACTTCTCGACGTTCGGGTCGCGGTTTCACGGCAACGACGAGCGCATCGACGTCGAGTCGCTCGGGCTGGCCGGCAACTACTTCTACGGCATCGCCAAGGACCTGACCGGCTGACGCCCGCCGTCCGTTCTCGTGAAATCATGCGCGAATAGTTCGCGTACGAGTTGACGAGAAGGTCAACGGAACAAGTCGCGTTCCGAATCGCGCAGCACCTTCGCGATCGTTGCGTCTTCGTCCGTGGTCCATTCGTAGCCCCGGACCACGGCAACGGGCACCCGGCTGGTGTTGCCCTTGACGAGCTCGGCCGCCGCCGTCAGCTCGTCGACCGTGCAGATCTCCTGAACCCGGAATTCGTGACCGTGAGGATCGACCTCGCCGATGTAGCTGCGCAGAGGGTGAATGCCGGCGACACCGATCGCGACGTCGGTCTGACCCTCCCGCCACGGGCGTCCGAACGTGTCGCTGATCACCACGGCGACGTCGACGCCGAGTTCCGCGAACTGCTGGCGAGCGCGACGCGCTGACGCGTCGGAGTCCTTCGGCAGGACGAGCACCCGTCCATGCCCACCGCTCGACGATTGGTCGACGCCGGAGTTCGCACAACAGAACCCGTGGTGGGTCTCGGTGATCAGGACCGGCCCGATCTGGCGGATGATCCGCTTCGACTCGCGCAGCACCACCTCGACCACACGCGGATCCTTGTCCCAGCGCTCGGCCCACGACACGGCGAACGGCGATGGTTCGACGTCGTCGAGTTCGACCGCACATCCTTCGGCCTTCGACACGATCTTGGACGTGACCACGACGATGTCGCGATCAGCGAGGGGATCGCCGTTCGTACGACACGCCTCGAAGATCTGGGCTGCCAGGTCGTCGCCCGGCTGGATCTCGGGGAGCCCGTCGACGCCGACGACTTCGAGGCGCGCCATCGGTCAGTCGGGCAGGTCGGCGAGGAACGTGAGGATCGCGTCGTTCACCGGGCCGGGATTGGTGAGGTTCGCTGCGTGGGCGCCGCCCACCTTCACGACACCGTCGCAGCCCGCGAGCCCGGCAGCGAGTGCCTCGGCCTTCGCCATCGAGATCGACACGTCCTCGGTGCCGTGCACGACCAGCGCAGGACACGTGATCTCGCCGAGACGATCGGTGACGTCGTCGCGCGACATGAGCGTCGCGAACGGCTGTTGGATGTAGTCGTTCGGCTGCTGCTTCCACTTCGCGATCCACACCGGGTTCACGTCCGGGTCCGAGATGATCAGCCCGGCGACCGCCTCGACCAACTCGTCGACCGGCCCGGCAGCCAACCACGTGTCGCGCATTCCTTCGTAGCCCGGGACGACCTCGGGATCCTCGGTACCTGCCTGGGTGTCGAGCAGGATCAACGCTCGGACGCGTTCGGGCGCGGACAGTGCCACACGGAGCGAGAGGAAGCCACCCTGGCTCATCCCGCCGACGACGGCGCGATCGACGCCGAGATGGTCGAGTAGTCCGAGGCAGTCGGCGGCGGAGTCCCAGTAGGTGAACGGCTGCCCGTCGTAGTCGGTGCTCCCGAACCCCCGCTCGTCCCACGTGATCACGCGGTAGCGGTCTCGCAGGGCAGCGACCTGGTGGACGAACATCTCGTGATCCATCAGGAATCCGTGGGCAAGGATGACGGGTGGCCCGTCGCCTCCCGTGTCCGCGAAGTGGATGCGTTGTCCGTTGACGTCGGCGTGTGGCATGGGCGAACGGTACCCGATGCGCCAACATGGGGCGATGGCGAACGATGGCGCTTCCCCCGACGACACCGTGTCCGAGATCTTCGACCCGTCGGTGTGGACCGTCGTCGACGAGTTCGACTTCACCGACATCACCTACCACCGCGCCGTCGATGCCGGCGTGGTGCGGATCGCGTTCGACCGGCCCGAGATCCGCAACGCCTTTCGACCGCACACCGTCGACGAGCTCTACACGGCACTCGACCACGCTCGGATGTCGACCGACGTCGGCTGCGTGTTGCTCACCGGCAACGGTCCGTCGCCGAAGGACGGCGGCTGGGCGTTCTGCTCCGGCGGCGACCAACGCATCCGGGGCAAGGACGGCTACAAGTATGCTGCGGAGGAAACCGCCGACACCATCGAACCGGAGCGTGCCGGGCGCCTGCACATCCTCGAAGTGCAGCGCCTGATCCGGTTCATGCCGAAGGTGGTGATCTGCGTGGTGCCCGGATGGGCGGCCGGCGGCGGGCACTCGTTGCACGTCGTGTCGGACCTCACGCTCGCCAGCACCGAGCACGCCCGCTTCAAGCAGACCGACGCCGACGTCGCCAGTTTCGACGGCGGATTCGGGTCGGCCTACCTCGCCCGTCAGGTCGGCCAGAAGTTCGCCCGCGAGATCTTCTTCCTCGGCCGTGAGTACACCGCTGACGACATGGTGGCGATGGGTGCCGTCAACGCCTCGGTTCCCCACGCCGAGTTGGAGGCCACTGCGCTGCAGTGGGGACGCGAGATCTGCGCGAAGAGCCCGACGGCGCAACGGATGCTCAAGTTCTCGTTCAATCTCATCGACGACGGCCTGGTGGGTCAGCAGGTCTTCGCCGGCGAGGCCACCCGCCTCGCCTACGCCAGCGACGAGGCCCAGGAGGGACGCGACAGCTTCCTCGAGAAGCGCCCAGCCGACTGGTCGCCCTACCCCTACCACTTCTGATGCGCCCCCCACAGCGCGCCGAACCACGTTTGCGTAAGGAATTGGGTGGGACGGGTCACCCGAATTCGCACAGAAACGTTGCTGGGAACGGCTGATGCCGGCACCCCGCTCGGAGGTGATCCGGATCGAGGACCCGGACGATCCCCGCTACCGGCAGTTCCGACTCAACGAACGTGGACTGGCCAACCGCGCCGACAAGCGCGACGACGCCGGTGCCGGGATGTTCCTTGCCGAAGGCGATCTGGTCATCGAGCGGGCACTCGTGGCCGGCTGCCGGCCGGTCGCTGCGCTCGTTGACATCGAGCGGGTCCCCGACGTTGCCTGGGCACTCGACTGTCCGGTCTACGGCGGCGGTGTCAAGGTTCGAAGCGTCGTGGCCCAGCTCGGAGTGCCGCTGTCGATCATTGCCTTGTTCGACCGACCGGCGCGTCCCAGCGTCGCCGCGCTCGCGGCCACTGCTCGCCGGCTCGTCATCGTCGAGGCGGTCGACAATCCCTCCAACATCGGGGCGATCATCCGCAACGCGGCGGCGCTGGGCTGGGACGGCCTGATCCTCGATCACACCAGCGCAGACCCACTGGCGCGTCGATCGCTCCGAGTCGGGATGGGCACCGTGTTCTCACTGGCCCACGCCCGCACGACCGACCTGGCGGGTGCGCTGAGAGAACTCGACCGAATCGACTTCTATGCGATGACCCCGGATCCGCATGCGACCCCCATCGGGTCGATCACACCCGGCGATCGCATCGGCATCATGATCGGTTCGGAACGCTCGGGCCTCAGCGACGACCTCCTCGAACTCGCCACACCCGTGCGGATCCCGATGACCGCAGGGGTCGATTCGCTCAACGCCGCCGCCGCCACAGCGGTCGCGTGCTACGCCCTCGGCCCCCGCCTTCCCTGACTTCTGCGGTAGAACCAGGGCCGTGACTGCCGTCCTCCTGCTCTCGTGTCCAGACCAACCCGGCGTGGTCGCTGCCACGGCGCAGTTCCTCGCCGACCATCACGGCAACATCGTCCATGCCGAGCAGCACGTCGACCCCGGCACAGCCAGCGGCAACGGCGACTCCGTGTTCTTCCAGCGCGTCGAGTTCGAGCTCGACGCCTTCGATCTCGACCGCGACGAGATCATCGGGGCGTTCGCTGCCAGCGCCGGCCGACTGGGCATGACCGTCGACCTCCGGTTCACCGACGCACCGATGCCCACCGCGCTCATGGCGTCGAAGCAACCGCACTGCCTCTACGACCTGCTCACCCGCTGGCGCAGCGGCGAACTGCCGATGGACCTGCGCGTCATCGTGTCGAACCACCCGGACCACGCGGGTATCGCCGCACACATGGGGGTGCCGTACCTCCACTTCCCGGTCTCGCCGGCCACCAAGGCGCAGCAGGAAGCACACGTCCTCGCGGCCCTCGACGATCACGGCGTCGAGCTAATCGTGATGGCGCGTTACATGCAGATTCTCAGCGATCGCTTCGTCGCAGCCCATCCGAACCGCATCATCAACATCCATCACTCGTTCCTGCCGGCTTTCATCGGCGCCAACCCGTACCGCCAGGCGCACGACCGCGGTGTGAAGCTCATCGGAGCCACCGCCCACTACGCCACGGCGGACCTCGACGAGGGTCCGATCATCGAACAGGACACGGCACATGTCTCCCACCGCGACGACGTCGCCCGGCTGACATCGCGTGGCCGCGACCTCGAGACGATCGTGCTGGCGCGCGCAGTGCGCGCCCATCTCGAACACCGCGTGATCGTCCACGGCAGCAAGACCGTCGTCTTCTCCTGACCACAGGCCGGGTTCTTCTGACGACAACCCCAAATCTGTACAGATCGTCCCGCTGAGCGCGCAGATCTGCGCATTTTTCGGGTGGGCGGGGGGCAGCGACTCGCGGCGATCAGTCGGTCGTTGCAGCGGTGGTGGCTGTGCGACGGGAACGGCGGCCGCGCGGGGCGCTGCCGCTGGGTTCCCACGAGAATCGGGTGAGAGCGATCACCAGACCGAACACGCCCCAGGCGGCGATGAGGGCCAGGTTCGCCCAGTTGAAGGCGGGCGCGTCGACGAACGGGGTGAAGCAGTCCTGGAACGACTCGGCGAACGCCTTCAGCGGGAAGATGTCCCCGATCACCTCGATCCACCGTGGCGCGTCGTCGACCTGGATGAAGATGTTCGACACGAACGCCAAGGGCAGGATGATCGCGTTGGCCGCCGCCGACGCCGAACTTGCCGCCTTCACCACGGAGGCCAACGCCATCCCGAGCGCCGCGAACGATCCGACACCGACGAGAAAGGTCACGAACGCCGCAGGCATCTTGGCCGGCTCGATCTCCAGGTCGTAGACCACGACGCCGAGCGTGAGCATGAACACGACGCCGACGAATGCGATGATCACCGCCGACGAGATGAACCCGGCGATGTAGATCCAGGTCGGAAGCGGCGTGCCGCGCCAGCGCTTCAGCACCCCTTCGTCGCGCCGGATCGGCACCATGTTGGCCAGGTTCGTGAACGTTGCCGACACCGCAGTGAACGCGGCGAGACCACCGGTGTAGAACTGCTGCGCCGTCCACTCGCCTTCCGGCGTGGAGATCACCCCGTCGCCGAAAAGCGCATTGAAAAGCACCAACATGATCAGCGGCAGGCCGAGTGTGAAGAACACCGCCACGGGAATCCGCCAGAACGAGATCAACTGGTACCTCGTCTGGACGGCGACCAGCCGCATCGTCGAAGGGAACGATGTCACGGCTGTGCCCCTGGGTCGGTCGACGAGCGGGTGAGCGACAGGTACACGTCTTCGAGCGAGACGCGAGTCACCGACAGCGACTCGAGCTCGTGGCCTTCGGCGAGCGCCCAGCCGGTGAGCCGGTGGACCGCCGCAGTGGGGAACTCGACGTTGACCTCGACGAGCCGTCCCGACATCCGAACGCCCGAACCGAGGAGGTCGCCGAGCGTCGACGCAGCGCTCTCGGCCGACACCGATTCGGGCAGCATGAAGCTGATGGCGGTGCCGCTGACCTGGGCGATCAGCTGGTCCGGCGTTCCCTCGGCGATCATCCGGCCGCGGGACAACACCCCCACGCGGTCGGCAAGATGCTCGGCTTCGTCGAGGTAGTGCGTGGTGAGCAGGACCGTGGTGCCATCGTCGCCGAGCGCTTCGATGAGGTCCCACGACTTGCGACGAGCCGCTGGATCGAAGCCGGTCGTGGGCTCGTCGAGGAACAGCAGCTCCGGTCGCCCGACGATGCCGAGGGCGAGGTCCACGCGGCGCCGTTGACCGCCCGACAGCGAGCCGATGCGTGCGTCGACCTTGTCGTCGAGGCCGACCAAGCCGATCACCTCGTCGAGCGACCGCGGGTTGCGGTAGGACCCGCCGTACACCTCGATCACCTCGCGCACCGTGAACTCGGACTCGACACCCGACGATTGCAGCACGATGCCGATCCGATCACGAAAATCCCGGCCTGCCAGGGCGGGGTCGACGCCGAGCACCTCGATCGTTCCCGATGTCGCCGTGCGATGTCCTTCGAGGATCTCCACGGCGGTCGACTTGCCGGCGCCGTTCTCGCCGAGCAGGGCGTAGACCTCGCCGGCTGCGATCGAGAACGACAACCCGTCGACGGCACGGACTTCGCCGTAGTGCTTGCGGAGATCCCGTACCTCGACGACGGCCATGCGCCAGCGAACCTATCTGGCCGATCGGTGCGTCGAGATCGGCAGTCCCGAGTCGTTGCGTAAGTGTTCGGCGGTTGGCACGAAGTAGGCCATCATCTCCTCGGCGATGCCCTCGGGCGCCGACCGATCGGCACACACCTGCTCGACCGCAGCGGCCATGTGCACCAACCAGCGGTCTCGCTCGAGCGGGCCGACGTGGAACGGGAAGTGCCGCATGCGGAGTCGCGGGTGGCCACGTTCCTCCATGTATGTCGTGGGTCCGCCCCAGTACTGCGCGAGGAACAGGGTGAGACGATGACGGGCCCCCGTGAGGTCCGGTTGCTCCGGATACAGCGGCAGCAACACGTCGTCGGTGCTGACGCCGTCGTAGAACGCGTCGACCAGCGCCTCGAAGAACGCCATTCCCCCGACCCGGAAAAACAATGTGGGCGCCGTGTCGTGCACGGCGCCCACATTAGGGGGACTTCTCCGGGAAGCGGAGGGGGGAGCCGCTTCCGGAGATCTGGTGTCCGACGCTCAGGCGTCGGCGAAGAGCGCTTCTGCGTCGAACTTGCGGTATTCGACGAGTTCTTCGGTGTTGAGCACGAACGGGGTGGCGCCGGTGCACGGATCGAGCACCAGTGCGTCGTCGGTGGCGAGCAGCACGAGGACGGTGACGACATCGTCGCCCGACTTGATCTCGATCACGTCGCCGGTGTGCAGTTTTTCCATCAACACTGTGGTCATGTCAGTTCCTCTGTGCAAGTGATTCGGTGTACCGATGAGTTCAGCTTCGCCGGTGTGTTCAAGACATCGGTAAGAACCATCGTCGGCTTGAGGAATTCCCGAATCTTGCGTGTCAGGCGTCACGCCGTTCGAGTTGGTACCGACGGTGCCTCAGTGGAAGTCGGGTTCGGTGTAGTCGACGAAGATGTCGGGGAGCCCGTCGGACACCTTGACGGGGTAGTCGGGCTGCCGCTTCTCGAGGAAGCTCTCCACACCTTCCTTGGCATCGGCGCTCGCTCCGCGCGACTGGATACCGCGTGAGTCGACCCGGTGGGCCTCCATCGGATGGTCGGCGCCGAGCATGCGCCACAGCATCTGACGGGTCAACGCCACCGACACCGGCGCCGTGTTGTCGGCGATCTCGCGAGCGAGTTCGTGCGCTGCGGGAAGCAGATCGTCGGGTGCGTGCACGCTGCGGACCAGACCCCGTTGGAGTGCCTCGCTCGCCGGGAACACGCGGCCGGAGTAGCACCATTCTGCCGCGGTGCTGATGCCGACGAGACGTGGCAGGAACCACGACGAGCAGGCTTCTGGCACGATGCCACGCCGAGCGAACACGAATCCGAAGCGTGCCGTCTCGGACGCAAGTCGGATGTCCATCGGCAACGTCATCGTGACACCGACGCCCACAGCGGCGCCGTTGATCGCCCCGATCACGGGCTTGGTGCACGCAAAGATCCGCAGCGACACCATCCCGCCACCGTCGCGCGGGACCCCGACTGACGTCTGGATGTCCGAGCCCCCTTTGGCGAACGTGTCACCTCCCCCGCCGAGATCGGCACCCGCACAGAACGCCCGCTCCCCCGCTCCCGTGACGATCACGACCCGCACGTCGTCGTCGGCGTCGACCCGATCGAACGCATCGATCACCTCCCGCATCATCACATCCGTAAAAGCATTCATCCGCTCAGCCCGCGACAACGTGATCGTGGCCACCAAGTCAGAAACCGAATACGTGATCTGCGAATACTCCATGAGCACCGAACGTACCGAGCGTGAGTCCCCGAGCAAGAGCCCGACACCAAACGCAGACGAGCGAGCAGTTGGGACAGACCAGCGAACGGGTGGCGCCGGCGCCGTTCGGGACCGGCCGGAGGCCGCACGCCCGAACGGTGGCGGTGACAGGACCCGTGAGCGGTCGGCCGCGCGGGCCTAGATGTCCAGGAAGCGCGACGCAGCGATTCCGGAGCCGATGGCACCGGCCAGCGCCCCGATGATCAGCATGATCAGCATCACGGTCTGGTCGTAGCCGTCGACGACGACGAGCGCGGAGAATCCGCTGTTGTCGGGGAAGCTCTCGACGCCGGAGGTCCACTGCGAGTTCCAGGCCCACAGCCCGGCGCTGGCGAGGACGCCGCCGACGATGCCGTGGAGCAGCCCTTCGAGCATG
>JBGTIA010000653.1:0-15880 GCA_041745835.1 Ilumatobacteraceae bacterium
GCGATCTGCTGGCGCTCCCAGGCGATCGTGTGGCCCTCGGGATCGTGCTCGTCATCGGTCGCCACGTCGCTGGTCGCCTCGACGATCCCATCGAAGCTGCTCACCAGACCGGCCGCCCGCCGGATCGTTGCAGTGCGCAGTTCGTCCAATCGTGAGCGGTCGCCGGATCCGGGGCGCGACGTCATCGGTCGAACGTACCGTGGCGCCGACCGTCCGCTCGGTCGGAATGCACTCGGATGCGAACTCGGCGTCGAAATCCCTGTTCGGGCGAAACCGTCGGTCACCCGGGACGGACGGTGGACGCAGCCGGTGGGATCGCCGATGGGGGAGCCGCCCAGTCGGTCGGGACGTCGCCGCCACCCTCCGGAGTCCGCCTCGTCGTGACTTGCACCACCGTCGGCACCGGAGCGATGGGCCCGGCGAACAGCGCCTGGCCGAGCCCGAACCCGGTCGACGAGCGAATCATCGCCTCGGGCACGTGGGAGAAGAGCGAAACGAGGTCGTCGACGTCACCCGCTCCGTTGATGCGCATGAGGACGAGGTTGTCGCACTGTGACACCACATTGGGATGGACCTTCGAGGGTCGTTGGGTGGCCACGAACAGGTGGAGGCCGAACTTGCGGCCCTCGCCGGCGATCAGCGCACCGAGTTCGGAGGTCGCCCTCAGTAGCGGGTCGTCGGTCTCGGCGGGCAGCACGTTGTGGGCCTCGTCGATGGCGATGAGCGTCGGCCGTCGTTCTCGGCGCAGGGCCCACCGGTTCCCCAGCAGCGCAAGGGCGACGACCGTGCGCTCGTCGCGCCGCGCCAGGCTGCCGAGGTCGAGGACCACACAGCGTTCGTCGCGCAACCTCATCTGGGCGAGCGATGCCTCATCGTTACGCCGCCACACGTCCCAGTCGGCAAGCGCGAGGTTCGTGATACGACGCCCGATGCGCAACGCGAGCTCGTCGTCAGGGAAGTTCGTTCGGACCGCATCGATGACATCGTCGACCGAGTACGGCGCAACGAGCGTCTCCGTGATCCGTCGGAGTGCGTCGAATTCCTCGGCGTCACCGATCGGGTGCAGTCGCAGCAACAGCGCCTGGTTGTCGAGGCCCAGGTCGCTGAAGTCGGCGCACAGCACGAACGATGCGTCGAAGCCGCGCGCTCTCGCGACACGGACCGACGCAGCTGCGCTCCGGAACCGCTCGGACTCCTCGGAGTGGTCGTCCTCGTTGCGCAGGGTCCCGAGGTGGACGTGGTCGGAGTTCGGATCGAGAATGACGATCGGGAGCGTCGTCTCCGCCAGCAGACGCTCGAACAACACGCCGGTCGTGTACGTCTTTCCGGAGCCCGACTGCCCGCACATGAAGGTGTGGCGGGCGAATCCCTTGGAGACGAGCCGGACGGGAACCTCCGGCGCATGTCGGAGCGCCCCGATGTGGATCGAGGCGTCTCCCGTGTCGAGGCCGGACGCGATGACCGCCAGTTCGTCGGGTCGTGGCGGTCGGACGAGCCGTTCCCCGAACGGTGGCACCTCGTGCCGGCGGTTGAACCGATCCCCGACGAGGATGCCGAGGACGACGCCGACCCCCGTGAGCGCCCGGAGCGTCGGTTGGACCGTGGCGGAGACGACCGTGAGGTTCTCGTCGCCGAATTCGGTGCCGATGTCCAGCTGTGGTCCCTCCCGATCCACGAGCGACATCGAGCGGACCTGGATCACGACAGACGTCCACTCGTCGCCGGCGGCAGCCTCGAGCACGGCGAATCCGCCGACCAGGAGTCCGGCGTTCACCGGCACCATCAGGTGCACGGTGACGCCGTCTGCCGAGACCCCGACTTGCGCGGGTCCGAAACGTGCGTGCAGCTCGTGTCGGAGCGCCAGGTGCGACCGCGCCGAGAGCGACGGTTCCTCGTGCGGGTCCAGGGTCATCATCGTCTCCTTGTCGAGCGGCCACCGAGCGATGAGCGAACGGCCGTGATCCGGGCGGTTCGCTCATCAGTCCCTGGAGATTGTCGCGTGCGATGAGCGAAGAGCTGTGATCCGGGCGTGGGCTCCATCGGTGAGTGGGTGACGGGGATCTCGTGATCGAGACGGGGACTACTCTGGCGCGATGAGTCTCGCCGGCGAGCAGCGCTGACCGCCATGGCAGACGGCCGACTCGCCGGACTGGTCGCTGTCGTCGTCGGAGCAGGTCAGACACCCGGCGAGACGATCGGCAACGGTCGCGCGATCGCCACGACGTTCGCCCGCGAGGGCGCCGAAGTGCTCTGCGTCGACCGCATCGCCGAACGCGCCGACGAGACGGCGACGTCGATATGCGAACGCTCCGATCTGGCGAGCGCCTTCATCGCCGACGTCACCGAGGATGAACAGTGCGAAGCAGTCGTCGCGCATGCACTCACGACCTGGGGCCGTGTCGACGTGCTGGTCAACGTCGTGGGCGTTGGTGGACGCGGGGACGGGCCGGCCCACTCCGCCGACGCCGCGGCCTTCGAACGAATCCTCGACGTCAATCTCACCGCGATGTGGCGAATGTGCCGGGCCGCCCTCCCGTCGATGCGCGAGCGACGGACGGGTTCGATCGTGAACGTGTCGTCAGCGGCGTCCTTTGCAGGCGGCTTCCAGGTGGCCTACGAGGTGTCGAAAGCCGGGGTGAACCGCTTGACGACGTCGATCGCTCAGTCGAACGCGTCGCGTGGTGTGCGGTGCAACGCCATTGCGCTCGGGCTCGTCGACACGCCGATGGCGGTCGGTGGGATCGCCGCCGCACGAGGTGTGTCGCTCGATGAGGTCCGAGAGGAGCGGAACCGGCAGGTGCCGCTGCTCGGTGGGATGGGCACCGCATGGGACGCCGCGAACGCTGCACTGTTCCTCGCGTCCGACGAGGCGCGCTTCGTCACCGGCGTGGTGTTGCCCGTCGACGGCGGCACCTCGATCCGCATCGGCTGACTCCGGCCAGGTGGCGTGATCGAACTCGTGCGAGCGATGAGCGAAAGGCCCGTATCCGGTCCGCTCGCTCATCGCCGTAGGCGAACCCGTGCGAGCGATGAGCGAAGAGCCCGTATCCGGTCCGCTCGCTCATCGCTCGGAAGTCTCGGGGGGGGAGAGAGAGGCTCAGACGAAGTGCTCAGGTCGTCGGGAGCAGTCTTCGACGACTCGGCTCACGGCTCATCGTGGTTGACGCCGTGTCGGGTGGGGTAGAAATTTGCCGGTCGTATGGAGTATTTCGTCGTCCTCGCTGTGCTCGGGATCGCCGTGCTCGCCGCGGCGGTTCTCCCGAGAGCTTGGCACCGGCTGCCCATCTCGATGCCGATCGTCGCCGTCGGCATCGGCGTCGTGTTGTTCTCCCTGCCGTTGGGTCTCGATGGACCGCGGCCGGGTGCCGACGACGACATCGCCGAGCGTCTCACCGAACTGGTCGTCATCGTGTCGCTCACCGGGGCGGGCTTGAAGTTGCGGCGCACGGTCGGCTGGCGGAGTTGGATGACCACGTGGCGTCTGCTCGGCATCACGATGCCGTTGACAGTGGCGGCGATCGCCGTGCTCGGCGCTGTCGGTCTCGGGCTGCCGCTGGCAGCGGCGGTGCTGCTCGGAGCCGTGCTGGCGCCGACCGATCCGGTCCTGGCATCAGAGGTGCAGCTGCCCGGTCCCAAGGAGGGCGTCGATGACCGCAAGGAGTCGGTCCGGTTCGCCTTGACGTCGGAAGCCGGATTGAACGACGGGCTCGCCTTTCCGCTCACCAATCTGGCGATTGCCATGGCAGCTGGAGGCAGTTGGTTCCTGGGCTGGGTCGTGGACGACGTGGTCGTCAAGTTGAGCATCGGACTGATCGTTGGGATCGTGCTCGGCCGCGTTATCGCCAGGCTGACCTTCGGAGGCGATTCGGAGTACACGCTGGCGCGCTCCGGTGAGGGCCTCGTGGTCTTTGGGATCACGCTGACTGTCTACGGGCTGACAGAGCTCGTGCACGGCTATGGGTTCCTCGCCGTGTTCGTTGCGGCGGTGACGCTGCGCCAGAGCGAGGCATCGCATGAATTCCACGGGATCATGCACGACTTCGCCGACAACCTGGAGCGCATCGCCAGCCTGCTGTTCCTGCTGCTGCTCGGTGGGGCAGCGGTCAGCGGGGCACTCTCCGGTCTCACGGTCGGGGGTGCGCTGGTCGGTCTCGGCGTCGTGTTCGTCGTGCGGCCCCTTGCGGGATGGGTCGGGTTGCTCGGTGGCCACGAGACGGCCGCGTCCAGAACCGCGATCGCATTCTTCGGCATCCGCGGGATGGGCACGATCTACTACCTCGCGCACGCAGTCGACGAGGAGTTCTTCCCCCAAGCTCGCGTGGTCTGGGCTGTCGCGGTCTTCACCATCTTGGTGTCGATCGTGGTGCACGGGATGAGCGCCGGGCCGGTGCTCGACTATCTCGACCGCCGGCCCGGGCGTGGTCAGGCGCTTCGCGACCGGAACACGCTGTAGCCGCCGGGCCCGACCAGGCACGCCACGACCAACAGCACGATGCCGAGAATGATCTGACCCTGCAGCAACTGCACGATCCCGATGATTCCGATGACCACGGCAACCAACCAAAGAACAAAACTCATGTGCGTCTCCTCGTTCACGAAGCCCCTCGAGTGACGGGCATCAGCCGTGTACCCGACCTCCGACGGAACCAACCCCGGTGAACGGGAGCGTGTCCGACCGGGACTCACTGAGCTGCGTGTGCGTTCCCGTTGCCGATCGTGTCGGCGATGACCTCGCCCGTGGAGTCGACGGCGTCGACCACGCGGTCGGTCGCGCTCGATGCCACCTTCGAGGCGCTGTCGTCGACTGCCTTGCCGATACGTGATTCCTTCACCCGTCGGCCGGCGGTCGCCGCGGCCTCTCGTGCGCGCCGGCGCTGTTGCTCGGTGGAATTCGATACCCAGAACCCGCCGACGATGAGACCTGCAATGAATCCGATGATGAGTTTCATGGGAGAACAGTTCCCGCCTCGCTGCGATCCAACCTCGCTCGCACCATCGAGCGACCGCCGACTCTCAGCCGACGGTGCGGTCCCGCGCGCGTACCTGTCGACACGTCTGGATGAACGAGTCTGCTGCCTTGCGGCTGCCGTCGAGACGCTGATAACCGGGACCCGATTCGTGGTCGACCGCTGCAGCAGCGAAGAGTGTCGCTGCGGCGTCGGTGTATGCCACGAACTTCTGATGCGCATGGGCGTCGCTGACGAAGTCCTTGGCACCGGGCAATGCGGCGATGGCGTCGGCGCCGTCGGTTGCGAGGACGACGGCCACGGCATCGAACAGCACCGACGGGCCGCCATCGATCTTCTCGGCCACCTCGATCACGACGCCCTCGCTGTCGGTGATTCCCTCCACCGTCGGCGCCACGATTGCCATCGTCATGCCTTCGGCCTCAGCGGCCTTGCGCAGCATTCGCAGGGTCTTGGCGTCGGCGCCCTGCGAAACGAGGACACCGAGGCGGCGGCCTCGGAACGATTCGAGCGGTTTGGCCAGCATGCTCAGCGCTGGTGAGGTGGCGACATCGACTGGCTCCTGGGCCGGCTCGAGCCGGTCGGGAAGTCCGTCCATGCCCAGACCAACCGCAACCTGGCGAGCCAGGTCGTCGTCGACGTTGCGCAACGATGCGACGACGCGGTGACGGATCGCGCTGGTTTCGACCTTCGAGAGTTCGAACACGATGGCGTCGCCGAGGTGGGTCTGTTCCACGGGAGTCTGCGACCGGTAGAACATCCGCGCCTGGCTGTAGTGGTCGGCGAACGACTCGGGACGCAGGCGACGCTTCGCCCCGTCGTCGGTGGCCGGAAACGAACGGAATCCGGCCGCCGGGTTCTCACGCGGTCCGCCGTGGTCGCCCCACGAGTTCGGCTCGTAGTTGGCGCGTCCGACCGGATTCGACATCGCCATGTGGCCGTCCTGCTGGAAATGAGCGACCGGGCAACGCGGGGCGTTCACGGGAAGGTGCGTGAAGTTCGGTGAACCGAGGCGCTTGAGCTGCGTGTCGAGGTACGAGAAGTTGCGGCCTTGCAGGAGTGGGTCGTTCGTGAAGTCGATACCGGGGACGATGTTCTGCGTGCAGAACGCCACCTGTTCGGTCTCGGCGAAGAAGTTGTCGACCACCCGGTCGAGGACCATCTTGCCGATCGGGCGCACCGGGAGCATCTCCTCGGGGATCAACTTGGTGGCGTCGAGGACGTCGAAGTCGAATGAGTCAGCGAACTCGTCGTCGAACACTTGGACGCCCAGTTCCCACTCGGGGAAGTCTCCAGCAGTGATCGCGTTCCACATGTCGCGGCGATGGAAGTCCGGATCAGCGCCGTTGATCTTGATCGCTTCGTTCCAGGTGACCGACTGCAGACCGAGCACCGGCTTCCAGTGGAACTTGACGAAGGTCGACTCGCCCGAGGCCGTGACGAACCGGAAAGTGTGGACTCCGAAGCCCTCCATCATGCGGAACGATCGCGGGATCCCGCGATCGGACATCACCCACATCAGGTGGTGCATCGACTCGGGCATCAGCGACACGAAGTCCCAGAAATTGTCGTGTGCCGACTGTGCCTGCGGGAAGCCACGGTCGGGTTCGGGCTTCACCGAATGGATCAGATCGGGGAACTTCATCGCGTCCTGGATGAAGAACACCGGGATGTTGTTGCCGACGAGATCCCAGTTGCCCGCGTCGGTGTAGAACTTGACGGCGAAGCCACGGGTGTCGCGGGCGAGGTCCATCGAGCCCTTGTTCCCGGCGACGGTCGAGAACCTGACGAAGACCTCGGTCTGCTTGCCGGCCTCGGAGAACGGTGCTGCGGCCGTGAGCGAGGAGAGATCCTCGTAGCTCTCGAAGTGGCCGTGGACGCCGAAGCCTCGGGCGTGGACCACGCGCTCGGGGATGCGTTCGTGGTCGAAGTGAAAGATCTTCTCGCGCAACACGAAGTCCTCGAGCAGCGCTGGTCCGCGCTCGCCGGTCGTCAGACTGTTCTGGTCGTCGGCGATGGCGATCCCCTGGGCCGTGGTCATCGTCGCGACGCCGTCGCCGGCGACCTCGTGTGTGGCCGAGTCGTCCGTCGGTCCCTGCTTGCGGTCGGATTCGGACTTCGATCGCATACGGGCCGTCTGCGTCGGGTTTGACCTTGCTGCGGGCTTGTTGGTGCGTGCCACGGGCGGCTCCTTCGCGTCGGTGATGGTCAGACTCGGTACCCCGCCGTGGCATCGTCAAACGTCGAGAGACCGGGCCGTGGTCGATCGTTCAGCCCGTGCGTCGGTCGCCCTGGTTCGTCGTCGGTCGGCGCTCCCAGACAGCGAGTTCGAACTCGTCGTCGACGTGTTGGCAGCGGCGTTCGAGGTAGCCGGCGCCGTCGAGCCACGGAACGATCTCGGTGCCGCGGCGCGGGTAGTTGGTGGCGCCGGTGTAGTGGACGGCCACGACGTGTCCACCGACCTGGAGCCAGCGTTCCAACCCCGCCAGCGCGTGTTCGGCCTGCTCTCCGGTGAGGTAGTAGGCGACCTCCGACCAGACCACCAGATCCCCGTGTCCCGGCGGCCAGAAGTCGGGGAACGACTCGCAGGCCACCGTGACGCCGGAGTTCGACCCCACTCGGGCCTGGCATCGCTGCACGACGTCATCGACGAAGTCGAAGGCGATCAGTTCGTCGCAGCGTCGCGCAAGTTGCTCGGTCAGTGCGCCGTTCGAACAGCCGGGTTCGAGGCCTCGTTGATATCGAGGTCGGGGCAGGCACGCCATCGTGACTGCGAACTTCCGCCGCTCGTACCAGCGGTCGTCGAACCCCCATGGGTCGGGTGAGCCGTCGTACATGCCGCGGAAGTAGTCGTACGGCATTGCGGCCGATCGGTTCACGTCGGCCATGGCATGCGACCGAGTTCGGCGAGGTCGCGTTCGCCGTGATGCTGGCGGAGATACAGGTGACTGTCGGCCCACCGCTGGGAGACTGCGGCGTCCGTGGTGAACGGTCGAGGCCCGAACGCACGACCGAACCGGTCGAGCACGTCGTTCGACAGCCGTTCGACAGTGTGGCGAACGGCATAGGCGCGTGATCGCGCACGTTCGATGTCGTCGGTGTACTCGTCGATCTGACGCCCGGCTTCCGACAGCACTGCTCGCATCGTCCACGTGTCGGCGCGGAGCGCGCCGAGGTGGGCGCGTCGGTGCGGGTCGTCGTCGACAAGATCCTCGGCAGCGTCGAGCAGTCCGGTGACCGCGCCGGCCCAGCAGGCTGCTGGTGCGCATGCTCCGTGCCAGAAGCCGACCCGTGCGAGGTACCACCCGGGTTCGCCGACGACGTCGTCAGGCGCCACATGGTGGTCGACGAACTCGGTAGCCCCGGTCGCTGAGTCACGCAACGCATCGCAGATCCACTGGTCGGTGTTCGAACGGACGGTCGGATGATCGAGCGCCACGTCGTACAGCAGACGATCGCCGCTCGGCTCGTCGATCACGGTCACCAGCGCACGATCCACGAGGCGTAGTCCGGAGGCGAACGGCTTGACCCCCTGCAGGTGCTGGAGTCCATCCGCCGCTGTCCGGACGTGCACGTCGTCGGGACCCGCCGACGCCCACACCCCGTAGAGCGCGGCAGGTACGGGTTGTCGACCGGCTTCGTGCAGGATCGCCACCGCGTCGGTGTGCGCCTCGGCCAGGCGTGCCACGGAGACGTGGTGTGCCCGGGCGAGGTCGAAGAGCGCCAGGAGGCGATCGGAGGTGTGCCCGCACCCCGGGTCGGACAGCTCGAGTTCGCCCCGAGCCAGCAGCGCCCGGAGGTCGGACTCGACGCCGGAGGTCATGCGACGGTCGGTTCCAGTGCAGCCGCAACGGCGATGGACGACTCGCCGGCTGCGACGAGTCGTGCGATGTCACGTGCGAACCCGGCAGGCGCTCGTCCCACGAGCCGGGCGCTCGTGCGCACCGTGATAGCCGTCGACGACACGCACTTGGTCACCTGGCCGAGTCGCGCCCAGAGGTCGTGGTCCTCGCCCGTGTGCAATCGTCGCCAGCCACCGGCGAGCAGGTAGACGTCGCCTCGCGCTCCCAGGTTGGCGCCGTGGACATGGCGGTGGGTGCCGTCGGGTGACAGTTCGTACGTCGCAGCGAAGTCCGCACGGAGCGTGTCGTCGACATCGACATCCAACTCGACGGCGCCTGCAATCGCGGTGACGTCGCGCTCGGCGAGTTCCAGCTGTGCCACCAACCAGTCGCCCGGGACGACGGTGTCGGCGTCGGTGTTGGCCAGCCAGACGTGACGGGGGCGATGCAGCGAGCCGGCCAGGGCCACGCGGCAACCGACCGATCGAGCGGCTCCGACGCAGCCGTGTGCGGTCCGCACCACGATCGACGACATCGAACGCCGTCCGTCCGAAGCCATTCGAGTTCGCCGTTCGATCAGCGCCCCGGTGGCGTCCGAGCTCGCATCCACCACGACGACGCACGAGCTGCTGACACCGGCCGGGAGATGCGTCCGGGCTCGGTCGACAGCGTCGATGGTGGCCTCGATCCTGTCGGCTTCGTCGCGTGCGGGGATCACGACGGCGACGTGGCGAATGCGGTTCACGTCTCCACCCCCGACGGGCCCGACGTCACCGGCGGGACCCCGGTCGCCAGCCACGTCTCGTAGTTCGTGCCGTCGACAGACGGACTGTCGAGCAACTGTGGGGCGATGAAGTACTCCGACCGCCACCCGATCGGTCGAACCAGCTCGGGGGTGAGTTGTGGTGCGCCGTTCTCGTGGACGAACTGGCTTCGATGGCACTGGATGGCGCGTCGGCGGCGATGCCGGGCATCGGCATCGAGCTGCAACTCCAGCATTCGTTCGTCGGCGAGATCGGCCGGGGTCCTTCGGTGCCATGCCCAGAAGAGACCGAAGATGAGGGCACCGCCGGTTCGTGCAACTGCGGTTCGCGCAGCGGCCCCGACCGCTTCGTGGTCGCAGTGGTAGTCGCCTGTCCACGGAGCGACGACGAGGCCGATGTGATCGAACCCAGCGATCGCGTCGGCGATTTCATCGACATGGTCGGCTGCGGCTCCATCGGGGACGCCGAGCCGGGTCACCGAGTCGGCGCCGACACCGAGTTCCTCGAGTGCAGCCAGCTGTTCGACGCGACGCCCTGCGGCCAGTTCCCTGCTACCCGACGCCTCGTAGGCGGCCTCGCCATCGGTGACCGCCAGCACGTACACGTCGACTGCTCGCGCCCGCTGGAGCGCGATCAGGCCGCCGGCCATGAGCGTCTCGTCGTCGGGATGTGGCGCCACGATCAGCGTCGGAACCGACGGGAGTCGGAGGGACTCGGCACGTCGGCGGGAGCCTGACCACGTGCGATCGAGCGGTGAAGGCTCGTCGGTGGGCGCCAACGGCCAAGGGTTGCGACGCACGGGTCTCCAGTCTCGAGATGGGGGATGTCGACATCGAGGCGACCGACATCGGATACCCCGGCACGGCCCGTTCCAAGCCTCCCGTGGGAGCGATGAGCGAAACGCCGGGATCAGGTCGGTTCGCTCATCGGCGACTCACGACCCCTCGAGCGATGAGCGAAAGGCCCGTATGAGGTCGGTTCGCTCATCGGCGATTCACGTTGCCGCTCGAGAGAACGATCGAGGAGATGCGCGACCTGCTCGCCACACGTGATCAGCTCGCCGACACGGCCATCAACGAACGCGAGCGCAACACGCTCCTCGACCGGCTCTCGATGTTCGCCGAACTTGCAGAGGAGCGCTGCCAGCGTCTCCGCGACCACGTCGAAGTGGCGGAAACGATCAGCCGGACGCTTCGGGCCGAACTCGACGCAGCAACAACCGCCGGACGTCGGAGCGGCTGAACGAAGCTGGGAATCGACGTACACGATGTGCCTGGCACATCGTGTACGTCGGGCTCAGTCGAGCAGACTCCGCAGCATCCACGCGGTCTTCTCGTGGACCTGCAGGCGTTGTGTGAGCAGGTCAGCGGTGGGTTCGTCGTGCGCCTGCTCGACCGCGGGGAACACCGACCGTGCCGTGCGGGCGACGGTTTCCTGACCTTTGACGAGACGGCGGATCATCTCGGTCGCGTCGGGTCGGTCGTCGTCCTCGACGACCGTGGAGAGCGCTGCGAACTCGCGGTAGCTCGCCGGTGCCGGCGACCCCAGCGAGCGGATCCGTTCGGCGATCGAGTCGACGGCCAGCGCGAGCTCGTTGTACTGCGTCTCGAACATGAGGTGCAGGGTCTGGAACATCGGGCCGGTGACGTTCCAGTGGTAGTTGTGGGTCTTCAGATAGAGGGTGTAGCTGTCTGCGAGCAGACGGGACAAGCCCTCGGTGATGGCCTGGCGATCGGCTTCGTCGATTCCGATGTCGATGGTGAGCTCCGTCATGATCTCCCTTTCTGTGCGGTTCGTCCGACGATGCGCGGCAATGATCGTCCGACGTCGCCCCGACAGTCTGCCGCCACTTCGCGGAGAGCGCCGTGTTCTGGATGGGGCGTTCTGACGATCGGTCGCAGTTTCGGCGCCCCGTGTCAGCGATCGAACGGGGTGCGCGGCGACCGGTCCGTCGGGTCCTCGGGTGTCCGGTCGAACGGATTGCGGCGCCGCCAGCCTGAGAACGGACTGGCTCCCGTGTTCTCGTTCGAGCCGGGCAGACGGTGAATGACCCACGACAGCACGAGTGCGCTTGCGATGGTGAGACCCACGACCATCACCACCGGCCCGATGCCGGAGCTGCCGCGTGATGTCCTCTCGACGCTCTCCAACACGATGCCCAGCATCCGTACAGCCTACGTGCCCGACACTCGCGCCCTTCCCCAAGAACAGATCAGCACAAATATTGGACAGCATCCAGAATTGTTGTAGAGTCCCGGTCGTGTCAGACGCCGCGCAGATCCTCCGCCAGCACGGGCTGCAGGTGACCGCACCTCGGGTGGCGGTGATGACTGCGGTCGTCGCTCGGCCGCACGCCACTGCCGATGAAGTGATCGACGATGTCCGCGACCGCATCGGGACGGTGTCCCGCCAGGCCGTCTACGACACGCTTGCTGTGTTCGTCGACAAGGAACTCGTCCGGCGCATCGAACCAGCGGGCTCCGCGGCCCGATACGAAACCCGCACGGGCGACAACCATCACCACTTGATCTGCCGCACCTGCCGTGCCATGTTCGACATCGACTGCGCCGTCGGGTACACGCCGTGCCTGACTGCCGCGGACGACCACGGTTTCGACATCGACGAAGCCGAGGTCGTCTACTGGGGGCGCTGTCCCGACTGCCGAGCAGCCGACGCCGCAACGTGAACATCCACATCGTGAACAACCACAGCGTGAACAGCCAGCACCGAACCCAACCATTGAAACCCTTGACACCATTGACACCACCACTCACAACGAGGAGCACACCATGAGCGACACCACCGACGTCTGGCAGATCAACGACAGCGACCGGGGATGCCCCGTCATGCACGGGCCCAACGCGGCCCACACGTCGGCCGGCGCGACCGCCAACGAGCACTGGTGGCCCAACCAGCTCAGTCTTCGCATGCTGCACCAGCACTCGCCCGCATCGAACCCGATGGGTGACGACTTCGACTACGCGGAGGAGTTCAAGAGCCTCGACTATGCGGCATTGAAGCAGGACCTCACCGCCCTGATGACCGACTCGCAGGACTTCTGGCCCGCTGACTACGGCCACTACGGCCCGCTGTTCATCCGCATGTCATGGCACTCGGCCGGCACGTATCGCATCGAGGACGGCCGCGGCGGTGGCGCCAACGGCACCCAACGTTTCGCTCCGCTCAACAGCTGGCCCGACAACGGCAACCTCGACAAGGCGCGCGCCCTGCTCCTGCCGATCAAGCAGAAGTACGGCCGCAAGATCTCATGGGCCGACCTGATGCTGCTGACCGGCAACGTGGCGATGGAGTCGATGGGGCTGAAGATGTTCGGCTTCGCCGGTGGTCGCGCGGACGTCTTCGCACCCGAGGACGACATCTACTGGGGTCCGGAGACCGAGTGGCTCGGCGACGAGCGGTACCACGGTGACCGCGAGCTCGAGAACCCGCTCGGCGCCGTCCAGATGGGCCTGATCTACGTCAACCCGGAGGGCCCCAACGGCAATCCCGATCCGCTGGCCTCGGCTCGCGACATCCGTGAGACCTTCGCTCGCATGGCGATGAACGACGAGGAGACCGTGGCGCTGATCGCCGGCGGTCACACCTTCGGCAAGTCGCACGGCGCGGGCGATCCCGAGCTCGTCGGCCCCGAACCGGAGGGCGCCCCGATCGAGCAGCTGGGCCTCGGCTGGAAGAACAGCTTCGGCACCGGCAAGGGTGTCCACACCACCACGAGCGGCATCGAGGGAGCCTGGACGCCGACGCCGACCACGTGGGACAACTCCTACTTCGACACGTTGTTCGGCTGGGAGTGGGAGCTCACAGAGAGCCCGGCCGGCGCCAAGCAGTGGAAGGCCTCGAACCCCGAGGCGCAGGACATCGTCCCCGACGCCCACGACCCGTCGCGCCGGCATGCCCCGATGATGACGACCGCCGACATGGCACTGCGGATGGACCCGATCTACGAGCCGATCTCGCGTCGGTTCCATGCGAACCTCGACGAGTTCGCCGACATCTTTGCCCGAGCGTGGTTCAAGTTGCTCCACCGCGACATGGGCCCGGTGGCGCGCTACCTCGGCCCGGAAGTGCCAAGCGAAGAGCTGATCTGGCAGGACCCGGTGCCCGCCGTCGAACACGAGCTGATCGACGACGCCGACATCGCAACACTCAAGCAGACGATCCTCTCCTCTGGCTTGACCACGTCGGAGTTGGTGTCGACCGCTTGGGCATCGGCCTCGACGTTCCGTGACAGCGACAAGCGCGGTGGCGCCAACGGCGCCCGCATCCGCCTCGCCCCGCAGAACGACTGGGAGGTCAACAACCCGTCACAGCTGCGCCGGGTACTGGCCAAGCTCGAGGAGATCAAGGCGGGATTCGCCAAGCCGGTGTCGCTTGCCGACCTGATCGTGCTCGGCGGGAGCGCAGCCGTCGAGGCGGCGGCGAAGGCTGTGGGCCACGACGTGACCGTGCCGTTCTCACCCGGTCGCACCGATGCGACCGAGGAGATGACCGACGCGGATTCGTTCGCACCGCTCGAGCCGAAGTCGGACGGCTTCCGCAACCATCTCGGCAAGGCCCCTGCCATGGTGGCGGAGGCGCTGATGGTCGACCGGGCCCAGCTGCTCACCCTGAGCGCACCGGAGATGACGGTGCTCGTGGGTGGCATGCGAGTGCTCGGCACGAACGCCGACGGTTCGAACAACGGTGTGTTGACCCAGCAGGTCGGCACGCTGACGAACGACTTCTTCGTCAACCTGCTCGACATGTCGACCGAGTGGTCGCCGACGTCTGCGGATGCCGAGGTCTTCGAGGGCCGTGATCGTGCGTCCGGCGAGCTGAAGTGGACCGGAACCCGCTGCGATCTGATCTTCGGAGCGAACTCGCAGCTGCGGGCCATCGCCGAGGTCTATGCGGCCAGCGACGGCGGCGAGAAGTTCGTCGGCGACTTCGTCAAGGCGTGGACCAAGGTCATGAATCTCGGCCGCTACGACCTGGGCTGATCGTCACGCCAGGGGTCAGACCCCCGGTGTCACACCGTTCCGCCGGGGGTCTGACCCCTGGCGTAACGCGACGGCATCGGGGGTCAGCCGTGTACGCGGCCTGATTCGTAGGCCCACATCGCGATCTCGACGCGGTTGCGGGCGCTGATCTTGCTCATGATGCTCGCCAGGTGCGTCTTCACCGTGCTCAGGCTGATGTGGAGCTCGTCGGCGATCTCCGCGTTGGTGCGACCCCGTGCCACCGTGGCCAGCACCTCCTCCTCGCGCCCGGTCAGCGGCTCGATCGGCTTGACCGCCATGGCACCGGAAGATTCTCGGGCGAACCGGGCGAGCAGCCGCGCCGTCACGTTCGGAGCGATCAACGCGTCGCCGTCGGCGGCGGCGTGCACCGCCTGGATGAGGAGTTCCGGCCCGGCGTCCTTCAGCAGGAAGCCTCGGGCGCCGGCGCGCAGGGCACCGTGGACGTACTCGTCGAGGTCGAACGTGGTGATCACCACGATGGCGAGTGGGTCCTCGACGTCGGGTCCAGCCAGCAGGCGAGTTGCCTCGATGCCGTCGAGTTCGGGCATGCGTATGTCGAACAGGCAGACGTCGGGCCGGAGATGCTGGGCGAGCGTGACCGCCTCGCGGCCGTTGACGGCCTGACCGACGACGTCGATGTCGGGTTGCGCATCGAGGATCATCGACAAGCCCGTACGCACCAGTTCCTGGTCGTCGGCGACGAGCACTCGAATCGTCACGGCGCCACCCTTTGGCCGGGAAGCTCCGCGCTGATACGCCACCCGCGGCCCGGCAGGCGGCCGGCCTCGAGCGTGCCGCCCAACAGTTTGGCCCGCTCGGTCATGCCGATCAGTCCGTAGCCGCCGATCCCCGCTGCGCCGGAGTGTTCGCCATCGTCGACGACCGACAGCTGCACGCCTCCGTCCGCCGCCACCACGTGAATATCGACGCGTGTCGCGTTGCAGGCGTGACGGATCGCGTTCGTCACCGATTCCTGAGCGATGCGATATGCAGCAGCGTCGACGACCGGTTCGAGCGCCGACAGATCGCCGTCGACTCGGACCTGGACGGCGATCGTCGAGCGTGCAGTCTCCGCGAGCCGACCGATGTCGGCAATCCCCTGCTGCGGCGTCAACGGCGTGTCGGTGTCGCGTCGCAGCGCTCCGACCATGCTGCGCATCTCGTCCAGCGTGCGCGAGGCCTCCGCCTCGATCACCGCCAGCACGTCGACGGCGGTCTGCGGGCTGGACGCGGCGAGGGTCCGTCCGGCCTGGGCCTGGATGACGATCGCCGACACGTGGTGGGCG
>JBGTIA010000654.1:0-2108 GCA_041745835.1 Ilumatobacteraceae bacterium
CTCGGCCAGGTCCTCACGGGCGGCTTCGTGATCGTGCTGTTCACCTGGTGGTTCAGCCACTGGCGCAACCGGCGGCGCGCCGCACTGGCCGACGACGGTCGCGAGCGCCACCCGAGCGCCGCGAAGTAGAGTCTGATCCCCTGTGAATGACCCGCTGATCTCGAACCCGGACACGTCCGCTGCCACCGTGCACGTCGTCACCGACAGCTCCTGCGATCTCCCCGCCGCCATGGCCGACGGACTCGACATCACCATCGTTCCGCTCACCATCCGGTTCGGCGACGACGAGTTCATCGACCGGGAGGAACTCTCGACCGCCGAGTTCTGGACGCGGTGCGTCAACTCCGACACCCTGCCGGAAACCGCTGCGCCCGCGCCGGGCCAGTTCGAACAGACCTACCGGACCGCCGCAGACAACGGTGCCGCCGCCGTGCTGGTGGTATCGTTGTCGTCGGCGCTGTCGGGAACGATGCAATCCGCACAGCTCGCGGCCCGCACCGTCATCGACGACCCGACCATCGACCTCGATGTGCGGGTGATCGACAGCCGAACCCTCTCGATGGGCCTCGGCACGATCGTGTTGGCCTGTGCCCGGGCCGCTCGCGACGGGGCCGGCATCGACGAGGTCGAGGCGCTGGCGCGTGATCTGGCCGATCGCACGCGCGTCTACGCCGCGCTCGACACGCTCGAGAACCTGAAGAAGGGCGGACGGATCGGCAATGCCAAGGCCCTGTTGGCAACTGCGCTGTCGATCAAACCGATCATCGAGGTCACCGGTGGCGTGGTCGAACAGGCCGGCAAGCAACGGACCCGATCCAAGGCGCTCGCTCACCTCGTCGACAAGGTCGGGAGCTACCAGGGAAACATCGAGAACCTGGCGGTGCTCCACGCGGACTGCAGCGACATCGATCTCTTCGTCGACATGCTCGGTCACCCCGACGACATCGTCGTCGGCGACATCGGGCCCGTGATCGGCACGCACGGAGGACGCGGCACCATCGGCGTCGCGTTCCAGGTCACGACACCCTGATCCCCGGCCGCTGAACTCGGGGAAAGCGAACGGGGCCTCGTCTCCAGTTCAGCGGTGGTGACGGATTGACGGCCTCGCGAGGCCCGCCACAGCTAGCGTTCGCCCACAGTCATGTCCGCTGCGGCTCCACCTCCCACTCCCACCGTCATCGCGCAGCGGTACGAACTGCAACGCATGCTCGCGCAGGGGGGCATGGCCGAGGTGTGGCTGGCTGTCGATCTCACGCTCGATCGCAAGGTGGCCGTGAAGTGGCTCAAGCCGTCGCTCGCCACCGACGCAGTGGTCGCCGAGAGGTTCCGGCGTGAGGCGATCGCTGCTGCGAGCCTCAACCACCCGAACATCGTCGCAGTCCACGACGTGTTCGAACAGGACGGTCGCCAGGCCGTCGTCATGCAACTCGTCGAGGGCAAGAGTCTCCGCCAGGTCCTCGACAACCAGAAACGGCTGAGCCCCGAGCTCACCTGCCACATCGGCAGCTGCGTAGCGGCGGCGCTCGACCACGCGCACGCTGCAGGTTTCGTCCACCGCGACGTGAAGCCGGGCAACATCATGATGACCTCCGACGGCAGGGTCCTGCTGACCGACTTCGGCATCGCCAAGGGGCTCCAGTCCGCAGAGTCCGACCTCACCAGCGACAACATCATGATGGGCACGGCCAAGTACCTGTCACCCGAACAGGTTCGCGGCAAGAAGCTCGACGGTCGCGCCGACCTCTACTCCCTCGGCCTCGTGCTGTACGAGTGCCTCGCCGGACGCGTCCCCTTCCTCGGTGAGACCGATGCCGACACTGCGCTGGCCCGACTCCAACGCGATCCCACCGACCTCACCCGCCTCCGCGCCACGCTGCCGACGAAGCTCGTCGTCGCCATCCACCAGCTCCTCGCACGCAACCCGGCCCAACGGCCCGCCAACGGTGCCGAGCTGGTGGCGACCCTGCGGGACGCGGCGAAGGAAGGTCCGCCGGCCATCGATCCCACGCCCTACGAACACTCGCCGGTCAGCCCGTTCGGGGGCCGACGACTGCACCGAGCGCCGTCGGACATCGCCGGCCGGGCCGGCGATCGGGCACGCGCGACGC
>JBGTIA010000655.1:0-14070 GCA_041745835.1 Ilumatobacteraceae bacterium
CACTCGCCGTCGAAGATCTTGTCGTTCGCTGCCAGCGCCCCGGTGTGGCTGGCGGCCGCCTGGGCGCCGCCTTCGGTCGCGCCACCCTTCACCAGGACCAGTGGCTTGCGAGCAGCCGCGCCGGCCAGACGGTCCATCAAGCCTCGTCCGTCGGTGATGCCCTCGACGTAGGCGAGTCCAACCGAGGTCGCCGGATCGTCGGCATACCAATCGAGGTAGTCGGCGACGGTGACAGCGGCGGCGTTGCCCGCCGACACGGCACGGCTGATCCCGACGCCGCTCGCACGCGACATGTTCAGGAAGCTCGACACGAAGTTGCCGCTCTGGCTCGCGACGCCGATGCCGCCCGACGGTGGATACGGGGCCACGATCTGGGCGCACAGGTTCGCCGGCGTACTCACGACGCCCTGCCCGTTCGGACCGGCCAGCAGCATCCCCAACTCGTCGGCGAGCGCCACGAGCTCGTCCTCGGCGCGTTGGCCCTCGTCGCCCGCCTCGCCGTAGCCCGCCGACGTGAGGAATGCCGCGCGGATCCCCTTGGCGGCACACGCACGCAGCAGGTCGGGATTGGCAGCAGCGGGAGTGCAGACGAAGACCAGGTCGATCGCATCGTCGGGCAGCTCGGCGATGTCGGCGACGGTCTGCACGCCGAGCACTTCCTCGCCCTTCAGGTTCGTGCCGTACACGGCGCCTGCGTACCCGCTGGCGAGCAGGTTGTGCAGCGACACGAATCCGAACTTGCCCGGGTGCGTCGAGGCACCAGTGACGAGCACTCCTTTCGGATCGAACAACGCTCGGAACTGTTCGTCGGTCGGACGCGGACGAGCAGTCCGCGTCGAGGCGCCGATGCCATCGCCCGGTTCGGTGAGTTCGACGAGACCGTCGACGGCCACCACGGAGCCGTCGGGCTGGACGATCAGCGGATTGATGTCGACGCTGGCGACGTCGTGGCGCCCGGCGGCCAGTCGGCCGAGACCGACGACGACGTCCACGAGCTGCGTGCGATCGACGGCCGCTTCCCCGCGGAATGCGCCGAGCAGCTTCTGCGTCGCGAGGTCGTCGATCATCTCCGATGCAGTGACGTCGTCGACGGGCGCCGGTCGGAACACGACGTCGGCGACCGCTTCGGCGAGGATGCCACCGACGCCCAGCATCACGGTGGGTCCGAACTGCGGATCGCGCACCACGCCGGCGATCAGCTCCCGGTTGCCGGAGATCATCGGAGCGACCAACACCGACACGTCACCGTCATCGGGCGTCGTTGCTGCGAACAAATCGTGTGCCGCTGCTTCGACGGCGCCGCGGTCGTGCAGGCGGAGCTTGACCAGACCCCGCTCGGTCTTGTGGGCGATCGCGTCGCCGTTCAGCTTGGCGACGACCGGGTAGCCGAGCTCGTCGGCGGCATCCCCCGCAGCGGTGGGGTCGGCGACGACCCGTTCGGGAGCGATCGGCACGCCGTACTCCGCCAGCAACGCCTTCGAGTCGCGTTCGGACAGTGTCGTGTGCGCGCCGGATGTCTCGGGTGTCGTCGATGCGGTCGCCATGCGATCCCAACGGTACCCGTGGCCGACACCCCCGTCGTGGTCACAACGAGCAATGAGCGGGAGGACGTCATTCGGGCGGCTCGCTCATCACTCCGTGGTGTGGGGTCTCGGGTCAGGACGGCGCAGGTGACACGTTGTAGGTCAGCACGCTCCGGGCGATCAGCCGTCCGCTCGATGCGCCGACAGCCTCGCTCTCGCAGAAGACCACGCTGCGACCGCGCTTGGTGACCCACCCCTCGGCGACGACGTCCTCGTCCTTGACGGCGCCGATGTACTGCACGTGTAGGTCGACGGTCGAGAACCGGTCGTTCGGGCCGAGCACGGAGCCGACTGCGGGGACGAGCACGGCGTCCATCAGCGAAGCGATCGCTCCGCCGTGCACGATCCCTCCCGGGTGCAACAGTTCAGGTTTGAAGGGCATCCGCATCCGGCAGTAGTCGGTGCGGGTCTCCTCGACCTCGAGGCCCAGCAGCATCGGATAGAAGACGGTGCCGGATTTGCCGAACTTGGCCCAGCGTGCCGCTGCGTCGGCGGGAAGTGGTTCGTGCTGCTCGGCTCTGCTCATCGCCCGATCATGTCGGGATCAGGGCGGCGCGGAAGAACCCGATCACGTGTTCACTTCGTCGATCGAGCGCGGCAGGGGCCAGCGGATCCTCGTCGAGCAGGCCCTCGAGGAACGGCGCGTCGGAGAAGTAGCTGAGCAGCGCGCCGTAGCCCGTGAGCAGCAGTTGTTCGGGGTTGTGCGGGCGGAACACGCCGGCATCCATCTCTCGGCGGAAGTAGTCCGCCGCCTGGTCGAACATCGGCCGCAACACCGCAGCGAGGTCGATGCCGAGATGCGATCCGCCGTCGATCGCCTCGCGCCGCATCAAGGTGACGTAGCTCGGGTTGTCGGCGAAGTACCCGAATCCCGCCCGCAGGACCTGTTCGATCTTGGGCCAGCCCGTCGCCGTCGATTCGATCGCGTCGGCAAGCCTCGCGAACCAGTCCGACAGGAGGCGCTCGAACACCTCGCCGTAGAGCGCATCCTTCGACGCGAAGTGGTGCAGCAGACTCGGGCGCCGGATGCCGACCTCGGCCGCGATGTCGTTCAGCGAGGTGCCGCTGTAGCCGGCGTGCGCAAAACACGAAAGCGCCGCATCGAGGATCTGGTCGCGAGTGGATCGACCCCCGACGGGCGCTTCGCCGTTGACTTCGTTCGATTCGAGAGCGCCGCTCGCATCCGACATGGTGCCTGCGAACGCTACAGCCGCTTCGAGCAGCCGAGTTTCGGGAGGACGGCCTCAGGCCGGCGGGTAGACACCCATCTGCTTCGCCTTGTCGGTCTGCCAGAAGATGCCGGCGATCTCGTCGATGTACGCGACGAGCTGCTCGCCGACGGCGGGGTCCATCGACTTCTTGGCCTCGCCGGCCTGGTGGATCGCCTTCCAGAAGAGCTCATGGAGCTGCGGGAACTCGGCGAAGTGGTCGGGGGCGAAGAAGTCGGCCCACAGCACCATCAGATGGTGCTTGGTCTCCTCGGCACGCTGCTCCTTGATCAGGATGCAGCGGCTGCGGAACACCTCGTCGTCGGACTCGGCGTACTTCGTGGCGGTCTTGACCACCGACATGGCCTCGATCTTGGCCTGAGCAGGGTCGTACACACCGCAGTACAGGTCGCAGTGGGCGTGGGCGACGGTGGCCGAGGCGAACAACTTGGCGAACATGATGGGGGCTCCTCAGGAGTACAGGTGGTGCATGGTGGGTCTGCGGACCGATGGTTACCGACGGCCCTCGACTGGAAACATACACTCCGGCGCGATGATCATGCCCAGACCACGTCGGTTCCTGGTGGCGGATCGATCGATGGAGCCGACGCTGGTCGCCGGCCAGGGCCTCGTCGCCGTGCCGACACGGGCAACGACGCTCGGACAGTTACGCTGCGTCGAACACCCGCAGCGACCGGGATTCTGGCTCGTGAAACGGGTGTCGGAGGTGCATCCCGACGGAACGATGTCGGTGCTGTCCGACAACCACGAGGCGACCGTCGCCGACTCGCGATCGTTCGGGCCGATACCGATCGCCGGTTCGTATCGCGTCGTGCTGCGGATCCCACGCCGGTTGATGTGAGAACCTCTGGTCCATGCAGATCGTGTCCGCATTGTTCGTCGAGAGCTTCGAGATGCGCCAGGCGCCCGGTCCGTCGACGCGCATCGACCTCACCGGGGTGATGTTCTCGCAGGTCGCCCCCGAGCCGGCACCGGTGACGATCACTCCGCACCTGATCGGTCTGATCTTCTGCCCCGAAGGCGAGACCGGCTCGGGTGTCTTCGAGGTCGTGTTCCGCCGCGGTGTCGACGAGGACGGCGAGCAGGTCGCCAGGAACGTGAGCCCGTTCAGCGTCGATCCTGGCAAGTTCACCTATCGGCTGGTGCGCGGCGAGCTGGAGTTCCCCGACTACGGCCAGATCTTCGCCCACTGCCGGATCGACCACGGCCCGTGGCACATCGTGCCGTTCACCCTGCTCCCGCCCGAGCCCTCGCCACCCGCTGACTGACCCCGTCGTTGGGTTACCGGTGAGCGGGTTCGGGTACCCTCGCCCGCGTGCCGTTGACCACCGAACAGGACCAGCTCGCCGTTTCGCTCATCCGGGGAATGGCGATGGACGGCCCGCTCGCTGCCAACAGCGGACACCAGGGCACGGCGATGGCGCTGGCCCCCCTCGGCCACGTCCTGTACAGCCGCGTGATGAAGCACGATCCCGCCGACCCCGGCTGGCCTGACCGTGACCGGTTCGTCCTGTCGAACGGTCACGCATCGATCCTGCAGTACTCGCTGTTGTTCCTGTCTGGCTACGGCCTCGAACTCGACGACCTTCGCAGCTTCCGGCAGTGGGAATCGGCAACGCCCGGTCACCCCGAGGCCGGCCACACCCTCGGCGTCGAAGTCACGACGGGCCCACTCGGCCAGGGATTCGGGAACGCCGTCGGCATGGCGATCGCCGAGGAGAACCTGCGCGCCCGCTTCGGCTGCGAGGTGCAGGACCACTTCACGTTCGTGATCGCCGGCGACGGCTGCCTCATGGAGGGCATCAGCCACGAAGCGGCATCGCTCGCCGGTCACCTCGGGCTCGGCAAGCTGATCTGCGTCTTCGACGACAATCTGATCACGATCGACGGCGCCACGAACCTCTCGACCAGCGACGACACCGCCGCTCGCTTCCGTGCCTACGGCTGGGACGTCGTCGACCTCGGCGGGATCGCCGACGACCTCGATGCCCTGGAAGCCGCGCTCGAGGCCGCGAAGCAGCAGACCGAGCAGCCATCTCTGCTCATGTTGCGCTCGCACATCGGCACGCCGTCGCCAGAGCACACCGACACGGCCGCAGCGCACGGGAACCCGTTCTCGGCCGAGGACGTCACTCGCACCAAGCAGGTCATGGGGATTCCCGACGAGCCGTTCTGGGCGCCCGACGATCTCGTCGCCGCCTACCGCAGCCACGTCGGCGAGCGCGGTGGCGCCGAGCATGCCGACTGGTCGAGCAGGAACACATCGATCGTCGACTCCCCCGAGTGGAGCGCAGCGTGGGCCGGCACCGGCACCGACGGGTGGGACGCCGATCTTCCCGTGTACGAGCAGGGCGAGTCCGTCGCCACCCGCAAGGCGATCCAGAAGGCGCTCGACGCCACCTACGACCTGCTTCCGGGACTGATCTCCGGTTCCGCCGACCTCACGGGCAGCAATGGCACCGGGCTGGCCCGCACAACCGCGTTCGATTCCGACGACCGCAGCGGGCGCTACCTCCACTACGGCATCCGCGAGCATGCCATGGGCGCCGCGCTCGTCGGCATGGCCCAACACGGTGGCACGCTGCCGATCAGCGGCACGTTCTTCGTGTTCTCCGACTACATGCGCCCGTCGATCCGCCTCGCGGCGCTGTCGGGGGCGAAGGCGTGCTTCGTGTTCACCCACGACTCCGTCGGCGTCGGTGAGGACGGACCCACCCACCAACCCGTCGAGCACCTCGCTGCGCTCCGAGCGATCCCCGGCCTGCACGTCGTGCGCCCGGCCGACGCCAACGAGACGATCCAGGCGTGGGCCGACATCGTGCGCCACGACGACGGCCCGTCTGCGTTGATCCTCAGCCGTCAGAACATCCGAGTGGTCACCGACGGCAGCGCCGTCGAGCGCGGCGGCGGCATCGTCACCGACTCCGACGCGCCGCCCGAGGTGGTGCTGGTCGGTACGGGGAGCGAGGTCGAGGTCTGCGTCGACGCGGCTGACCGGCTGCGCGAGCAGGGACGCGCCGTGCGAGTCGTGAGCCTGCCGAGTTGGGACCGCTTCGCTGCCCAGGACGAGACGTACCGCGATTCGATCCTGCCAGCAGGAGTGCCGACGCTCTCGGTCGAGGCCGCCACGACGTTCGGCTGGGAACGCTGGTCCGACGACTCGATCGGCATCGATCGTTTCGGGGTCAGCGCTCCGGGTGAACTCGTGCTCGAAAGGCTCGGCATCAACGTCGATCACGTCGTCGAGCGTGCGAACGCACTGCTCGACTGAGCATCCATCCGAAAGGAAAGCAGTCATGTCCGAGAACGAGTCAGAGAACCGGATCATCGCCCTCCACGACGAGCACGGCCAGAGCGCCTGGCTCGACAACCTCAAGCGTGACTACATCACCTCGGGCAAACTCGTGGAGATCCGCGACGGCGGGGTTCGTGGACTGACGTCGAACCCTTCGATCTTCCAGAAGGCGATCCAGGACTCGAGCGACTACGACGAGCAGTCGGCCGAGCTCCGAGCGGCAGGTGCCTCCACCGAGGACGCCTATTGGGCGATGGTCGTGCGTGACATCCACAGCGCCTGCGATGTGTTCTCGCAGGTCTATGACCACTCCGACGGCGCCGACGGCTACGTGAGCGTCGAGGTCGACCCGGGCCTCGCCCACGACGGTCCCGGCACGGAGAAGGCGGCCCGCGAGCTCCACCAGAAGATCAACCGCCGCAACCTCATGGTCAAGATCCCCGGCACCGAGGAAGGTCTGGCGCCGATCGAGCAGATGATCGCCGAGGGCCGTTGCATCAACGTCACCCTCATCTTCGGTCTCGACCGGTACGCGAAGGTGATCGAGGCGTACCTCGCGGGCCTGGAACGCTTTGCCGAGCATCCCGACGCAGACCTGTCGAAGGTGGCGAGCGTTGCGAGCTTCTTCATCAGCCGTGTCGACAGCGAGGTCGATCGTCGCCTCGATGCGATCGGTTCCGACGAGGCGCTCGCGCTGCGTGGCAAGGCCGCAGTCGCGCAGGGCAAACTCGCATACCAGCTGTTCCTCGAAGCCTTCTCCGGTCCCCGCTGGGACGCACTCGCCGCACGCGGTGCCAGGGTGCAACGCCCGCTGTGGGCGTCCACGTCGACGAAGAACGACGCCTATCCCGACACGTTGTACGTCGACGAACTGATCGGACCGAACACGGTCAACACACTTCCCGATGCGACGCTCGATGCGTTCGCCGACCACGGCACGCTCGCTCGCCGCGTCGACGCCGACGTCGACGATGCACGAGCCGTGTGGCAGACCCTGGCCGACGTCGGAGTCGACATGAACGACGTTGCTGAGCTCCTCGAACGAGAAGGTGTCGCGAGCTTCGCCAAGGCCTTCGACGAACTGATCAGCGCCCTCGAAGCGAAGGCGAAGAGCGACGCCTGACAGCGTGCACCGAGGATTCCGGGCGGATCAGACGTCGATCCAACGGCGGGGGTAGCCCTGGGCGCCGTTCGGAGCAACCGGTGCTGTCTCCTCGGTCTGAGGTACGCCATCGCCGTCGAACGCGCGGGACTCGACCATGTGCCGTCCTGGTCCGAGGTCGAGCGTGACCATCCACTGGACCCAGGTGTCGGTCGACGGCACGCCGCCGAGGTCGGCCTCGAACCACTCGCCGCCATCGGAGCGCACCTCGACGCGTGAGATGCCGCGGTGGATCGCCCAGGCAACGCCGCCGACGATCACGTCGCTCGGCGTGGCGCCCCGCCGGTCGGTGTCGACCCGTGACATCGTCTTGATCGGTCCACGCTTCGACCAGCCCCTCGGAACCCAGTAGGCGTCGTAGTCCTCCCACCGGGTCAGCTCGATCTCGGTGACCCATTTCGTCGCCGACACGTAGCCGTACAGCCCGGGAACGACCATCCGCACCGGATACCCGTGACGGGCCGGCAATGGCTCACCGTTCATGGCGATGGCGAGCAGGGCATCTCGTCCGTCCATCACGATCTCGGTCGGGGTGCCCGCCGTCCAGTCGTCGATCGACCTGCTCACGATCTGGGTCGCGTCGGGCTGCACGCCTGCCTCCTCGAGGACGTCGCGCAGGAGCACTCCCTGCCACAAGGCGTTGCCGATCAGGTCACCGCCGATCGGATTCGACACGCACGACAGCGTCACGTACCGCTCGACCTGGGGGCGAGCGAGGAGATCGTCGAACGTCAACTCCATCGGGTTGTCGACCATGCCACCGATCTTCAGACGCCACGAGTCCTTCGACACCTGGGGCACGACCAGGGCGGTGTCGATCCGGTAGAAGTCGGCGTTCGGCGTCACGAACGGGCCGAGCCCGTCGAGCGGCAACTGCGCATCGGCCGGAAGCACCGGTACCGGCGAATCGACGCGCGGCAAGCTGATCGCGCTGCGTTCGGTGCTCACCTCGAATCGCTGCTGCAGGAGGCGACCAACACCCCCGGCGATGACGGCGACCGACCCGATGCCGATGGCGCCTCCGACGAAACGTCGACGATCGACCCCCATCGGTTGCGCAGTGGGCGCGACGGTTCCCGCCTCGGATGCCGGCCGCAGTGAAGGCCGCGGTGCGAGATACAGCAGCACACCGACCGACACACCCGTGCCGACGATCGTGGGCAGGAGTTTCACGAGTGTCGGCTCGGGACGTGTCAGCACCGCCCACGCGCCGATCACGCCGGTCACACAGGTCAGGGTGATCGCGGCGGCGCGTGCGCCACGCATCGCGAGGACGCCCGCACCCACTCCGATGCCCACCAACACCACCAGTGCACCGATGACCAAGACGACCTTGTCGTTGGTACCGAAGGTCTCGATCGCCCAGTCCTTCAACGGCTTGGGAACCCAGTCGATGAACACCTGCCCGACGGGCACGACCGGTGACGAGGTCCGCTCGAACAGCCCGACGACGAGTTCGGCCGCAGCGAGCCCGGCGCCCGTGGCCAACAGGCCCAGCAGCGGACCCATCCATCTCGGCCCGTACGCTCGTTCGTCCATGGACACAGATGTATCCGACTCCACGCCGTCCCAGGCCCGATCGATCGTCTCCGAGCTCGGTGTTTCGGAGAATGTTCGACTCTCGGAAGCACTCGTTTCCGAAGCCTTGGGTCTCATCACCGATCAGCCTGACACGCTCGATCTCAAGATCGCCACTGCAGCGCTCGCCGAGATGCGCGACGCCTATGCGATGTTCGCGCCGTACAAGCAGCGCCGGAAGGTGTCGATCTTCGGCTCGGCCCGGACGCGTGATGACGACCCGCTCTACGAGCTGACGGTCGCACTGGCGCGCCGGCTGGCCGAACGCGGCTGGATGGCGGTCACGGGCGCCGGGCCGGGGATCATGCAGGCCGGGATGGAAGGCGCAGGGCGAGAGATGTCGATCGGCGTCTCGATCCGGCTTCCGTTCGAGTCCGGGGCGAACTCGATCATCGCCGGCGACGACAAGCACGTCAGCATGAAGTACTTCTTCACGCGCAAGCTGATGTTGATCAAGGAGTCGCAGGCGTTCGTCTGCCTGCCAGGTGGCTTCGGCACGCTCGACGAGATGTTCGAACTGCTGACGCTGACCCAGACCGGCAAGGGAGTACCGGTACCGATCGTGCTGCTCGACGCCCCAGGCGACCCGTTCTGGGAAGGTGTCGACACGTTCGTACGCGAGCAGTTGATCGCACGCGGTCTCGTCTCGGCCAACGACGTCGACCTCTACAGGATCACCAACGACGTCGACGAGGCGGCGCGCATCATCGAGGAGTTCTACGCCAACTACGACTCGATCCGCTTCGTGGGCGACCACGTCGTGATCAGGATGCACCAGGGCCCGACCGACGAGCAGTTGACCGAGCTCGACGAGCGATTCGGGCACCTCGTGTCGAGTGGCTCGATCGAACGCGCCGAGCCGTTCAAGATCGAACGACGCGACGACGACAAGGTCGACCTGGACCGCATCTCGTTCCTGTTCGGCAAGCGCGGCTACAGCGACCTCGTCGCGATGATCCGCATCCTGAACGGCTACGTCTCGTCGAGCTGACGCAACACACCGACGGCCTTCTCGATGGCTCGGCGTGCCTGCATCAGCTGCTTGTCGTCGGCGGGACGGGTCACCTCGCCATCGGCGACTGCCTCGCGCAGACGGTCGAACGCCAGCTCGTCGATGTCCGCGGCGATCGATTCGAGGCGCTGAACGAGCTCGGCGTACTCGCCCATCAGTGTCCTGCCACTCCGAGCGCATCGGCGACGATGTCGACCGGATGCCGAACGGGCAGATCGAGCGCCGAACCGAGATGCATCGAGCAGCCGGGATTGGCACTCGCCACTACCGAAGCGCCGGATCGTTCGACCGCCCGCTCGACGGCCGCCACCTTGCGTGCGCGGACCTCGCCGGCGAGCGCCGGTTGCAGGACCGAGTACGCACCACCGGCGCCGCAACACAGGCCGTCGTCGTCGAGCTCGACCACGTCGGCCACGTGACTCAGCAGCGTTCGGACCGGGTGGTGGGTGCGTTGCACGTGTCGCAGGTGGCACGGGTCCTGCACGATCACCACCTGACGGGGTCCTGATTCGTCGGTCAGGACGGGCAGTACGTCGACACGTCCGGCGAGCCATTCGGAGATGTCGAACACCCGAGCGCTGAACGACCGTGCGGCTGGCGTGTCGAGCAGGTGCCCGTAGTCCTTCATGGCGGCGCCACAGCCGGCGGAGTTGACCAGGATCGCAGCGGTGCCCGGCATCGAGGCCATCACCCGCTTCGCCAGGGAGACCGCATCGCCGTGCAGTCCTGCATGCGCGTGCAGCGCACCGCAGCAGCCGCCGGAAGCGTCCGGCACGGCATGCGTCGCGCCGACAAGCGCGATCAGCGCAGCGGTGTTGCGATGTGTTTCGCGCTGCCAGGCGTCCATCACACATCCGGTGAACAACCACACGTCGTCGCCCGTCGTCTCGACCGCCCTCACCCGGCGCAGCGGGAGTCGAGGGATCCCGAGCCGCTTCGGAACGAGACGCAGCCGTTGCGCCACGGCGATCGCCGTCGAACCCGCGAGCAGCAGCCGGTGTCGCGGCAGCAGCCGGAATCCGATCCGCTGCCACCAGGGTGTCATCCGTCCGTCGCCGGCCAGTGACGTCCTGGTCTGCTCCATCAACGCTCCGAACTGGACGCCGCTCGGACACGCTGTCTCACAACCGCGACACTGCACACACGTCTCGACGAAGTCGACGAACTCGTCGTCGATGGGGAGTTCTCCGCGATCGACCGCCCGCATGGCGTCGATCCGACCCCGCGGCGAGTACCGCTCCTCGCCCGTGACCCTGAACGTCGGGCAGTGCGGCAGGCAGAGCCCACAGCTGACGCACGTGGACAGCAACTCACCGTTCAGTCCGAGCACGGAGAACCCGTGAGTGGTCGGCGCCTGCTTCATCGACGCCACCGTAGCCGCCGCACTTCTCGGCGGATCCGGCCTCGGCCGTGCCCACCACCCCTGACAGCGCCATACTCACAACTCCATGCCAGAGGGCCACACGATCCACCGCATCGCACGCGACCACGCCCCGCTCCTCGTCGGCCACACCGTGAGGGTGTCGAGCCCTCAGGGTCGCTTCGAGGCAGATGCCGCACGAGTCGACCGTGCCGTCCTACAGCGCATCGAGCCGCACGGCAAGCACCTCTTCTACAAGTGGTCGACCGGCGAGGTCGGTCACGTGCACCTCGGCTTGTTCGGCAAGTTCCGAGTGCAGCGCACCGATGAGTCGCCCGAGCCGGTCGGCCAGGTGCGGATGCGCCTGCAGACCGAACCCTCCGCCGACCGACGCCAGTACGTCACGATCGACCTGGCCGGACCGACGGCATGTTCGGTCGACCCGCCGTCGGTCCGCAGGGAAATCCTTGCGCGCCTCGGTCCCGACCCCATCCGACGGGGGTCGAAACCCGACCGGATGATCGAGCGGATCGAACGGAGTTCGCGCGGCATCGGCGACCTGCTGATGGACCAGTCGGTCGTCGCCGGGATCGGCAACGTGTACCGCGCCGAAGCACTCTTTGTCGCCGGCATCCATCCATTGCGACCGGGCAACGAATGCACCCGCGCGGAGCTCGAGGCGCTGTGGGTCACCGTTCAGGGCATGCTGCGACAAGGTGTGAAGGACAACCGAATCGTGACCGTCAGCCGTGAGGAGCTCGGCATCGCACCCAACGCCCGCATCCGGCGTGGCGAGGCCACGTACGCGTACAAGCGTGACCGGTGCCTGCTGTGCGGCGACGAGATCCTCCGCATGCAGATTTCCAACCGCACCAGCTACCACTGCCCGACGCATCAGTCGGAGTGAATGCGTACGCTGCACGAATGACCGCCGTCGACCGCATTCCCGACATCGTCCAGGAACTCCGGGACGGCTATCGCAAGGGTGTGCTGCGCGACGTCGAGTCACGACGCGTCCAGCTGCGGCGGCTGCGGGCGTTGTTCGTCGAGCAGGAGGATCGGTTGATCGATGCGCTGGTCGCCGATGTCGGCAAGCCGCGCATCGAGGCCTACTCGACCGAGATCGCCTTCACGATCAACGAGATCGATCACACGATGAAGCACCTCGACACCTGGACGAAGCCGACCAAGGTGAAGGTGCCGTTGACGTTGTGGCCGGGCTCGGCGATGCTGCGGCCCGAGCCGCTCGGCACGGTGTGCATCATCGCCCCGTGGAACTACCCGGTGCAGCTGCTCTTCGCGCCTCTCGTCGCCGCCCTCGCCGCCGGCAACACCGCCGTGTTGAAGCCGTCGGAGGTGACGCCGACGGTGTCGGCGCTGATCGAGGAACTCGTCCCCCGGTACTTCGACGCCTCGACCGTGGCCGTCGTCACCGGCGCGGTCGATGAGACCACGGCGCTGCTCGAGCAGCGCTACGACCACATCTTCTACACCGGCAACGGCAAGGTCGGACGCATCGTGATGCGAGCGGCGGCCGAGCATCTCACCCCGGTCACGCTCGAACTCGGCGGCAAGAGCCCCGCCATCGTCGCCGCCGATGCGAACATCGAAGTGGCCGCCAAGCGCATCGCCTGGGCCAAGTTCCTCAATGCCGGCCAGACCTGCGTCGCTCCCGACTACGTACTCGTCGACGAGCGCGTCGAGGACGAGCTGGTGTCAGCGCTCGCTGCGGCCGTGACCACCTTCTACGGCGACGATCCGCGACAGTCGAACGACTACGCACGAATCGTCAACGAACGACACCACGATCGACTGATGAAGCTGCTCGAGGCCGGCGGATACGACGCCACCGTGATCGGCGGGACCGGCGACCGTGCCAGCCGCTACATCGCCCCGACGGTGCTCGCCGGCGTGAAGCCCGATGCCGCGGTGATGGACGACGAGATCTTCGGTCCGATCCTGCCCGTGCTCGGTGTCGGCGACGTCGACGAGGCGATCCGCTTCGTCAACGACCGCGACAAGCCGCTTGCGCTGTATGCGTTCAGCAGTGACGACGACACGCTCGAACACGTGGTGTCCAGCACCTCCGCAGGCGGCGTCACCCTCAATCACGCAATGCTGCACCTGGCGGTGCCCGACCTGCCGTTCGGCGGAGTCGGCGAGAGCGGGATGGGCTCGTACCACGGCAAGTCCGGCTTCGACACGTTCAGCCATCTCAAGGCCGTCCTCGACAAGCCGACGCGTCCCGATCCGGCGCTGATGTACCCGCCCTACACGAACCTCAAGAAGAGGATCCTGCGCACGTTCATGTGACGGGTTTGCCTTCACCGCCGCCCCTCACACCACGGTCCATGGCGGAGCATCTCGGTCACCGCGCCAGAAGCGCAGGCGCCGTTCGGATTCTGCACGCGCGTCAGGATTGTCGATCGACGCCGCGACGCGCATGAGCGTCGCCGCGACGAGGCGGAGCTCCGCGATCGCCATCGCCGCCGGATCGGGGCGCAGCGATCGGCCGTAGCCGTGTGCGAAGGCCTCGTAGTCCCCTGGGTCGCCTCCCCATCGTTCGGCCCAGGTCAGCATGGGGCCGTGATCCCACCCGGGCGGCGCGAGGCACAGAAGGTCCCAGTCGAGCAGTACCGGTCCGTCGGCCGCCATGAGCACATTGCCCGGGTGCACGTCGCCGTGGCAGACGACGACCTCGTCGAACGCACGCCAGCCTCGATGACAATCGATCACCGCGCTGAGGCCCCGGCGCGCTGCCTCGTCGAGGGCCGGCTCGGCGCGGACGAGGAGCGCATCGATGGGGAAAAGGTCGTCGCCAGCCGCGACATCGCCCCGACGGTGCTCGCCG
>JBGTIA010000656.1:0-5765 GCA_041745835.1 Ilumatobacteraceae bacterium
TCGAGGCCTCGTGCGGCCGCAGCCATGTGGGCCACGAGCAGCGCGCTCCTCGCGCTCGCCGATGCGGTGACGGGCGGCGAGATCACCGAACGCGACGCGACGACGATGGCGGTCGGCATCGTGCGATCGACGTCTGCCCCGCTCGCCGTCGAGACGTGACGGTTCTTCGGTCGGGTACCGAATCGCGTTGGCTCCCGGGGACCCTGTCGTGCACTGATCGTTAGTCTGCGGTGGTGCCGTCGTTGCGGATGCCGTGTCCTGGGTCTTGCCGGACGGGTGAGGACATCAACGGCCGGGGACGGCGATGAGCGCCGGTTTCGGTGTCGACGTGGCGGTGCTGTTCGGCAGCGCCCTGCTCGTGATCGGTGTCGTGGCCAGCGGTCTGACGTCGCAGTACCGGGTGCCCAGTCTGTTGTTGTTCCTGGGCCTCGGCATGGTGGTGGCCGACGACGGGCTGGGGCTGATCCGCTTCAGCGATGCGGCGCTGGCGCAGAACATCGCCGCCGTTGCGTTGATGGTGATCCTCTTCGAGGGTGGTCTCACGACGGACCCGGCCTCGTTCCGAAGCGTCGGCGTACCGGCGGGCCTGTTGGCCACGATCGGCGTCGTCGTCACCGCCGGGGTGGTGGCTCTGGGTGCGTGGTACCTGTTGGGGCTGAGCGGCGAGACGGCATTGTTGCTGGGTGCGGTGGTGTCGTCCACCGATGCGGCGGCGGTGTTCGCTGCGCTGCGGGGTGAATCACTGCCGCGTCGCACTCGCTGGCTCCTGCAGTTGGAGTCCGGCATGAACGACCCGGTCGCGGTGATGTTGACGGTCGGGATGGTGGAGGTGTGGCGTGCAGGTCCGAGCGGAATCGATTGGGTGACGTTCGTGGTACTCCAGCTGGCGGGCGGGGCGGTCGTGGGTGTTGTAGTCGGGTTGGGTGCCCGCATGCTGGTGGCACGGTTCCACGCCGGATTCGCCACCTCGTTCGGCGTGCTGACGTTGGCGATTGCGGGTGTTTCGTACGGGTTGGCGGCGCTGTTGGGTGCGTCAGGCTTTCTCGCGGTGTACCTCACGGGTGTGGTGCTGGCCGCTGAGCGGCGCCCGGTTCGTGGTGTGCTGACGTTCCACGAGGGGTTGGCGGCCACGGCCCAGGCGTCGCTGTTCCTCCTGCTCGGACTGCTCGTGTTCCCGAGTCGGTTGCTGGACGATCTCGGCACGGCGTTCCTGGTGACGGTTGTATTGATCTTCGTCGCGCGGCCCGCCGCCGTGCACGGCGTGCTGGCGCTCTTCGGGGTGCCGTTCCGTCAGGCGGTCTTGGTGTCGTGGGCGGGATTGCGAGGGGCGGTCCCGGTCGTGATGGCCACAATTCCCCTCACGGCGGGTCATCCCGACGGTTCGCTCGTGTTCGATGTGGCGTTCGTCGTCGTCGTCATCTCGGTGGCAGTTCAGGCGCCCACGGTCGCGCCGCTGGCACGGCGGCTCGGCCTCGTTGCCGACGACCCGACGGCGGTGGCTGCAGAGATCGTGCCCGTCGACGCACTCGACGCCGATGTCGTCGAGGTGACCCTGCCAGCGGAGTCCCGTGTGATCGGGTCGATGCTGCGCGATGTTCCACTGCCGGACAACGCTCGCGTGTCGATCGTCGTACGCGATCGAGTCACCTTCGTACCCGACGGCGCGACGGTGTTCCTTGCCGACGATCGACTCCTGGTGGTCTTTCCGCACGGCTTCGATCTGGTCGACCTGGATCGGTGGACGTTCGGTGTCGGTCACTCACCTGAACAACATTGATCCTGCCCCACTCGACGTGGCGGCCGGTTCATGCTCGCAACAGGTCAGCCAGGCCGGCCGAGTCGGGCGAGGGAGGCGTTGCTCCACTCGGATTCCCCGGTGAGCTCTCGACCGAACCACCCCGGTGGGACGAATGCATCAGCATCGGGTTCGGAGCTGAACTCGACCTCCACCACGTGCAATCCGGCGAGCGCGCCGGCGTACACGTCCACTTCCGCCACAAGTCCGGGCGGGTCATCGAGTGCGACTCGGTAGCGCGTCTTGTCGATCCGTCGCCTGACCGTATGTGGCCACAGTGCTTCGGCCTGCTCGAACGAGATCGGCACGTCGACCTCGGTTCGCGAGCCTCCGGTCCCCGCCTTCACTGTGAGCGTCGCAGCGGCCGACATGATCCGGACCCGCACCTCGACGGCGTCCTCCTCGGCGAGATACCCCTGGCGAAGGCGGACACCGACGCCGAGCTGCCCGGACGGAGGGGACTCGGACAGGAGGAACTTCCGTTCGATCTCGATGGTCACCCGATCAGTATGAGGGCGTGAACGGCTACCGTCGAGAGACATGACGCAATCGGCCACATTCCTCGTCGCCGGGAACGAGCGCTCAACGACCGAGGCACTCACCGGGCTCGGATTCGTCTTCGGTTCGCCCCGGGCGACAACGACGACGCTGCTCGACACCTTCGACGGGCGGTTGCATCGTGGCGGTCTCCGGCTCCGGGTGACCGAGTCCGTTCGAGTCGAACTCGAGTTGTCCGGCCACGGCACCGCACCGGCCCACGTCACCGTCGACGCCGCACCACGTCGCCCAGCCGACATCCCACCCGGCCCATTTCGGAGTCGCGTCGCTGCGCTCATCGATGTGCGCGCGCTGCTGCCGCAACTCCGAATCGGCGCTCGCTGCACCAACGGCGTGCTGCGTGACGCAGCCGGCAAGGTTGTCGTCGCTGCCGAGTTGAGCGAGGGCATTCACGTCGTCGACCGGCCGGACGTCGCCTGCCCGACGACGATCGAGATCCACGAGTTCCCGGGGTACGCGAAGCACGCTGATCGCACCCTTGAGACCCTGCTCGTCGCCGGCGTCGAGCGCTCCGAGTCGGACACATTGACGCTGTGCGCGGAAGCCGCCGGCGTCGATCTGGCCGGCTACACCTCGACGGCAACCGTTCCGCTCGACGCTGCGATCGAGGCGGGCGACGGACACCGACTGGTGCTCGCCAACCTCGCCGCCACGATCTCGGCGAATTGGCAGGGCACCATCGACCAGACCGACCCGAAATTCCTCCACGAGCTGCGGATCGCTGTGCGCCGCAGCCGCGTCCTGCTGGCCAACGCCAAGCAGGTACTGCCATCAGCGACACTCGGCCACATCGGCGACGAGTTCTCGTGGCTCACTGATCTCACGAGCCCGGCACGCGACCTCGACGTCTACCTCCTCGAATGGGCGAACTACACCGACCCCCTCGGCGCGGACGTGGCGGCAGCTCTGGGACCGGTGCGCGACCTCCTCGAACAGCGACGCGTCGAGGCACACGATGCGCTCGAACGCGGGCTTCGCTCCGAACGCGCCGCCACCTTGATGAATTCGTGGCAGGCTTGGCTCACCGAGCCGCTCGACGGCGGTGTGGTCCCGGCGCGGGCTCGGCGTCCGCTCGGCCCGGTGGTCGCCAAACGGATCACCCGCGCCCACGACCGTCTGCTCGAGCATGGCCGGATGATCGAACCCGAAACACCCGCAGCACAGGTCCACGACCTCCGCAAGGACGCCAAGAAACTCCGCTACCTGCTGGAATGCTTCGGCAGCCTCCTCCCCAAGGGCGCACGCAAGAAGTACGTGAAGCGACTCAAGGCGCTGCAGGACAACCTTGGCGAGCACCAGGACGCCGAAGTCCACGTCGAGATGCTGCGAGCCGTCGCCACCGACCTCCACGAGACCGGTGCCCCGGTGGACACGATCGTCGCGATCGGTCAGCTCACTGAGCGACTCGACCAGCAACGCCACGCAGCCCGTGTCGAGTTCGCCGAACGCTTCGCCGACTACGACACACCCGCCACTCAGCGCACACTCGACGCGATGCTCGACGGGATCGCCAAGTGAAAGTACTCGCCACGTACAGCATCAAGGGCGGCGTCGGCAAGACGACCACTGCGATCAACCTCGCCCACGAGGCAGCCGCCGCAGGAGCACGAGTCCTGCTGTGGGACCTCGACCCGCAAGGCGCTGCGACGTTCTTCGTACGCGTCAAGCCGTCCGTCAAGGGCGGAGCCGAACGACTCATCAGCGGCGCAGGATCACTGGCGCCCAATGTCCGCGCCACCGACGACCCCGCCGTCCACATCGTGCCCGCCGACTTCTCCCTGCGGCACCTCGACCTCGAACTCGACGACACCAAACGCCCCACTCGACGCCTCGCCGAGCTCCTTGCGCCGATCGCGGACGCGTACGACGTGGCACTGCTCGACTGCGCGCCAGGGATCACGCTCACCAGCGAGAGCGTGTTCGACGCCGCCGACGCGCTGATCGTCCCGACGATCCCGACCACCCTGTCCGAACGGACGCTCGACCAACTCACCCGCTTTCTCTCCGAGCAGACGGGGGCCCCGATGCTGCTCCCGTTCGCGTCGATGGTCGACCGCCGCAAACGGCTGCAACGCGACCTCGTCGCCCACATGACGCGCGACGTTGCAGGCTTCTTGCAGACGGCAATCCCCAACGCCAGCGTGATCGAACGCATGGGGACCGAACGCGAGCCCGTGCCCCTGTTCGCTCCGACCAGCGCCGCCGCGACCGCGTTCAGAGACCTGTGGGCCGAGATCGCCGAGCGGGTCTGGACCTGACGACCGTCGACGGGTTCCTGAAGCTCAGCAGCAGCCGGGTCCGCCCGGTGACTTCACGGCTTCGATCGTTGCCGAAACCACGTCGTCGGCAGCTCGGCCGATGCCATGACATCGGAGATCGCGACACGTCCACCCGGCAGGTGTCGTAGGTTCGTGCGGCGTCGGCGGTCGCTCAGCTCGGGTGACGAGGCGCGACGGTCATCGGTGCGCCGCCGGCCGGTCGGTTGACCACCATCCCCACAGGACGAGGGGCGTTGGACCGTGTGGTGGCGATGTCGATCTGCTGGGCGAATCGGGGGACGATGCGGGTGAGTTCCATCTGAGCGAGCGCGAACCCGATGCAGTTGTGCGGACCTCTTCCGAACGGCACCCATGCGGCGTCGGCGAGTTCGCGCTGCTCTGGGGACGGGTCGATGAATCGGTCTGGGTCGAATCGACCAGGCTCCTGCCAGGCGTCGGGGTCGCGGCCGGCGAGGTGCGCGGACCACAGGATGAGGGTGCCTTTCGGAATACGACGTCCACCCACGATCATGTCGACTGCGGCCTCCCTGGGTGAGATGACACCAGCAGGGTGCAGGCGGGTGGTCTCGCGCATCACGCGGTTGGCGACGTCGAGCCGCCCCAGCGTGGTGCCGTCCGTCGGCGCATCGGCTGGGTTGAAGACTTCGTCGGCCTCCGCGCGCAGGCGCTCCCAGACGCCGGGCGTGAGGGCACAGCGCCAGAACATCCAGGCGAGAGAGGCTGATGTGGTGTCGTAACCGGCGCCGATGAGCGTGACGACCTGATCGCGGATCTCGCTGTCGGTCAACGACCCGTCCGTCACGAGCGCTTCGAGCACGTCGAGAGGGTCTCCGGTGGGATCGGCCCGACGAGCAGCAATCTCGTCGTCGATGATCGCGTCGAGCGCTCGACGGTCTGCTCGCACCCGCGATCTCGTCGTGAACGGCAGCGGGTGCGGGAGTTGACGAACGGCAGGGGACTCGAGGTAATCCTGCGGGCGCTGGAACAGTTCCCCGATCTCAGCGGCTCGCGCAGCCAGGTGTTCACCGAACAGCGCCCGCACGACGATGTCGAGCACGAGCGCCCGTCCGACCGGGTAGAGGTCGACCTCGCGTGCCTCTTCGCCGACATCGGCGGTCAATGCGTGGATCGCC
>JBGTIA010000657.1:0-4477 GCA_041745835.1 Ilumatobacteraceae bacterium
CTCGGTGGCCGGCAAGAACTCAAACGGCGTCGGGTCCGTCTACTTCGAACCGCTTTCGACGCGTGCTGACGGCACGGTCGTCAAGGGCCGGTGGCGGGCGACCTACGTCGATCTCGACGGCAAGATCAAGCGGGTCTCCGCACCGACGAGGGCGCTCGCCGAGTCACGGCGCGACGAGCTCGTCGCCGCGCTCGGCCGGCGCCGCTCCCCGACCACGTCCAGGTTCTCGATCACGACGACCGTCCAGGAGCTCAGCGTCTGGTGGCTCGAGTCGGTTGCTCGTCACCAGGTTCGTGAGTCGTCGCTCTCGACCTACCGGAAGTCGGTTGCGTACCTCGTCGACGAGCTCGGCCACGTCCGCGTGATCGACGTCGGGCCGGAGGCACTGACCGTGTGGCAGTCGGCGCTGCTGGATCGGCTCGCTCCGTACACCGTGCTGAGCTGTCGCAAGGCCTGTCGCCAGATCTTCGCCGAGGCGGTCAAGATGGGACTGATCGCCACCAACCCGTTCGACCTGGTGCACGCGCCTCGCGCGGTGGGCGTGGAGGAAGGCCGTGCCCTGAGTGCAGCCGATGCTCGCAAGCTCGTGACAGCCGCAGCGCCGATCCGCTTGGGGGTCGCGGTCACCTTGTTGTTCTGTCAAGGCTGGCGCGTCAGCGAGGTGCTCGGCCTGGCCTGGGACGACCTCGATCTCGAGGCCGGGACCGCCCACATCCGGCGGGCCGCGACGCACTCGGCGGCCTCGAGCGTCACGTTCGGGCCGACGAAGACCAGCGGCGCGCAAGGGCTCCATCACCTCGCTCCGATCGCTGTTGCGCAGCTGCGCGCCCATCGTGCGCAGCAGGCTGCCGAACGATTGGCGCTCGGCTCGGCATGGCCTGAGCACACCTACCAGGGCAAGCCGATCTCGCCGGTGTTCACCAACAGCGGTCTCTTCATGCTCTCCAACCACGCCGAGATCAATCCCAAGGTCCCCGATCACACCGACCAGGACCGCCGCTTGGCCGTCGCACTCGGCCTGCAACTCGACGCAACTGCCTTCCTTGACCGAGACGGCCCGGTGACGATCACAGAGGGCGACCTCAACTGTTCGCACCCGATCATCAGCGGCGAGTTGCGATCCGTGTCCGGAATCGTCACGAACAACTTCACGACGCTTCCGGAGTCCGTCGGCACCCCGCTGGTGCGTGTCCCGTCACGCATGAAGGACTACTCGACAGCGGGCGGCGTGGAGCCACAGGGGCGCCTGTTCGCAGCCGCTGTGACGGCCGACAACAGCAGAGCCGTCGGTGCTGGACGCGTCGTCGTGTGTGGTGACTCCGGCTTTCTCGGATCGCCTGGAACCAGCTTCCCCGGCCCGGGACTGCTCAATCGGAAGGACAACGCGACCTTCGTCACCAACGCGATCGATTGGCTTGCTCACCGATAACGACCACCCGATACCGGCCCATTCGTGACACGAGTAATCCCAGGCGTCGGTGCGCGGCTGCGCGGCGAGGTGGCGGAGTGAACGGCGGGGAGGGCCGCGATTTGTCGCTCGGGCTCCGCTGGTATGGACATGGCGGCAACGCAACTGGTTCTGGCCGACGGCTACGGCCACTTCAGCATCGAAGCCCTCGTCATCCCTGTACTGATCGCGCGCACGCCTTCAGTCGCGCCGATGAGCGCACGTCCGGCGCTCACAGTCCACCGGCAGGCGCGCCGTGCCGTCGATCTCTTCGACGAAGCGGTCAAGCTGTCGTCGTGAACATCGAGACTCGACGAGCAGTGCCGTCCGATCTTGACCGGGCGGCCATCGTGCTCGGTGAAGCGTTCGCGGAGTACCCGTGGACTCGTTGGACGGTCGATCCAGTCGACCACCAGTCACGCATCACTGGCCTGCAACGGCTGACGCTCGAACACGTCGGCCTCGCGTTCGGCGAAGTGTCGGTCACCACCTTGAACGGGATCATCGAGTCCGTGGCCGTGTGGACCGACAGCGCGTCCAGCACAGGATCCGTTTCGAATCCGGCAGTGGATCAACTTGCCGCCGAGTTGGAGGGCTCCCGGCACGAGGCCTCGATCGCGGCCGAGCGACAGGTGGCCGACTGGCGGCCCATGCAACGGCACCTTCACCTCGGAACGGTCGGCACCGTGCCGGCCATGCGTGGTCGCGGGTTCGCCACCGCCACGTTGATGCCAATGTTGTCGTCGGCGGACAGAGCACAAATACCTTCGTTTCTGGAGACGTCGTCGGAATCCAACATCGAGTTCTACTCCGCTCTTCAATTTGAGGTGATCGATCATCGGCGGCTGGCAGACCGTGGACCCGACGTATGGGCCATGCTCCGAACGCCAGGAGCCGAACGGCCGTCGTGATGGTCTCGGCCGATCGGTCACTACCCGAGATTCAAGAAGACGACGTCGAGCCGGTTGCGCGGTCCGGACACGGACCTCACGACTCCCAGGAGCACCCCGAAGGTTCGTGGCGCGGGCCTGTCCGATGCGGATTGCGCTTGTAGGCCGATCATTGAATCCGGCTGAGCCAGTCCCGGTCGCGGTTGCTCGGTCGTCGCCGGAGCCGTTGCTCGAGTCGCCCTCGCGCCTCGGAGCTGCGGCCGCTACGCCGGAGGGCCTCGATGATCGTGTCATCGAGCACCTCGAGCTGCGCTCGGCTGCCTCCCAGGTTGGGTAACGAGGGTTCGATCTCGATCAGCTCATTCGCTGCTGTCATCGTGTCGTCGTCGGCGAAACTTCTGAGCGCTTCGACCACTGCAGCACACGTCCCTGCGGTCGGATGGCCTCCGGCCGCCCGATCTCGCAGTTCCTGGCTGTAGAGGGACAGGCCGTCGAGGTTGTTCGTGCCCGCAAGGACGAACGCGCGGTGGAAGTTGCTGAACGAGAATCCTGGAGGGCTTGGAATGTCTGCGAGCACTTCCCACGGGAGGTCGGTGTAGCCGGCAAGGCTGAGGCGCCACATGAGCGATGCGCCATCGGCAAGGACCCCGGCCGAACGTCCGACGTGGGCGAGGACATCGTCGAGGTCATCTGTGACTGACTTATCGTTGGCGAGTCGGAGTAGCGCGAGATGCCAGGTGAGGTGGCATGCATCGGCGACGGATTTCTCCAGTTCGACAGCCATGTCCTGAGCCATTCTGCTCCCTCGACGACGGCCCCGGTCTCGAGAAATGCGTGAGCGAGTGGGTGAGCGGCCACCGCATTGTGCGAGTTGAGCTGGAGTGATCGTTCGGCGAGTTCACTGGCTTCGACGTACTGACCGTTCTCCTCGGCAGCGAAGGCGAGTTCGCCGAGGACGTACCAGTCGTTGGGAACTTGGGCGGCGACGATCGACGCCAACTCGAGGTGACGTGCCCGTCGGTGAGGATCAGGATTGTGAAGGTTGAACAGGGGGTGTGCGTACATGAGGATCACGACGTCCCCTGGCCAGGAATCGAGATGGGCGACCGCAGCCGTTCGGGCGTCTGCGAATCGTGATCCGGCGAACAGCGAGATGACCCGGAGATGACTGCGTTCGCGTTCGGTGACCGTGTCTGCGAGTGCAGTCGCGCGTTCCATCATTGCGTTTCCTCCGGCAATGTCGCCGGCCATTCGAAGCTGCCCGCCGAGCATCGACCACGCAAGTGCGAAGCCGTCGTCGACCGCCAATGCGGCTTCGAGCATCGGTTGCGCGCCCGAGCGAGCGGCCAGCACCAGATCCATCGCCTCCGCGAAGTAGTCGGACGCTTCGACACGGTTCGTGGTCAGCGCCAGCCCGTAACGATCGTCGATGTTCACGCTCGCAAGTCTCGCGCAGGTGCGAGTGCCCGAGTTCTGGCTTCGTGGCGCCCGCAGTCCATGTCGCTCGCGGCAGCTCGGTGTGGATGCTGTCGCCGCCCCTCCCTGCCACTGACGCACAGGCGCAGTTGTTGGGCCTGTCATGCTCTTCGACGAGACTGAGACACAATGCTCTTCTTCGATCACATCGTGATTGAGGTACACGACGTGGAGACGGCGGCCCGCCACTTCGGTGACGAGTACGGCATCCGCTTCATGCCGGGCGGCATTCACCCCGGCGGCACCATGAACTGGGCGAATCTGTTCCCTGACGGTTCGTACATCGAACTCCTCGCCGTCCACGACGTCTCCCTGCCCTACGCCGCGCTTGTCCGTCGCTACCTCGGACGTCACGGTGACGGCCTCTTCCACTGGGCGCTGCGCATCGACGACATCGATGCCGTTGCTGCGAGGACTGGCATCGCGCCGACGGACGGGTGGATCGACTCGATCGAAGGCGAGCGTCAGGCGAGCTGGCGCATCGTGTCCCACCCGGACCCGCGCGGAGTCGGCGTCGGTTTGCCCTTCTTCATTCAGTACGACGGGCCTGGACGCGATGTCCCCGACGAGGAGCGGCGCGCGCGGGCGCAGGCGAACGGCATCGAGGTGACCGAAGGACGCATCGAGTGGATCGAGGTCGGCACCGACGCCGACGTCCTCGCTC
>JBGTIA010000658.1:0-6109 GCA_041745835.1 Ilumatobacteraceae bacterium
GGCCGTGTCGGCAACCGAGTCGGCGGCCTCGGCCGACTCGTCGTCGGACGCACCTGCGTCGCTGGGCTCGTCGTCGACCGCTGTCAACGAGGCGTCGGCGCGGAGCCGGGCGAACAGATCCACCACGACGTCGTCGCGGGCGTCGACCGACGGGTCCGCCTCATCGAGCGAGTCAGCGTCGTCGGCGTCGCCGTCACCGACCACCTCGTCGGCCTCGTCGACCACCTCGACATCGACGGTGTCCTCGTTGTTGTCGACCTGGTCGTCGGCATCGACCGGCTGGTCGTCGGCGACGACCAGCTCGACCGTGTCATCAACGACGATGTCATCAGCCGCCGTGTCTTCGACCGCCATGTCCTCGACCGCCATGTCCTCGACCGCCGTGTCATCGACGGATTGCGCCTCGACCGATGGTTCGGCCTCGCCGGCCGCCGAGGACTGCTCGTCAATCGTTACGGTCGGCGCTGACCTGTCGGCTGGGCGCGGGCTGTTCGGCACCATCACCGGCACCGGGCCGGTCGTCGGAGACAGGTTGACGTACTCGTCCGGTTCTCCCAACGGCTGCAGCTCGGCGACGACGTCGACGGCCACCAATCGCGCTCGCTCGAACGACTGCATCAAACGATCGCGTCCGTGCAGCAACTGTTCGATCTGTTCGCGTGCAAGCTCGCGTCGACGGGCGAGTTCGCTCAGCACGCGCTCGCGGTACGCACGGGCCTCGTTGACCATCTCGCGACCCTGCTGTTTGGCCATCGCCAGCTCGGCTTCGGCGTCCGCGGCGGCGTCGGATCGGCGTCGCGACGCCTCGATCTCGGCTTCTTCTCGCATGCGGGCAGACTCGTCGCTCGCCTCGCTCAACATCTGTGCAGCGCTCTGCTCGGCCTTCTGGCGGATCTCGACCGCGCTCTCGCGAGCGGTCGTGAGCACTCGCGCCGTCTCCTCGCCGAGCATGCGAGTGAGGGTCTGGTCGTCGAACTGCACCGACGCGAGGTCGGGGTTCGCCTGTGCGGTGCGGAGTTCGCGTTCGAGGAACCGCTCGCGCTCCTGGAGGCGACCGAGCTCGGCTGCGACCATGCGGAGGAAGTCGCGGACTTCTCCCTGATCGAAGCCACGACGGCCGGTGCCGAACGCAGCGTCGGCGACCGACGCCGGTGACGACGGATCAGGACGAACAAACGACATGGCCATGGCGCAACGCTACGCATCCCGCGCGCGCGGATGGTGGCAATCCGACGGATAGGTCAGGCAACGGGCACGAGTGGGTCGCCGCCGAGCTCCTCCAGCGCGGCCAGCGCTTCGTCGAGCGTCGCGACCGGGATGATCTCCACCTCGCCCCGACCGGCGTCGATCAGTCGTTGCATCCGCTCGGGGTCGTCGAGTTCGGACTGCGACGCCGGCACCAAGAACACCCGCATCCCGTTCTGCTGGACCGCGGAGACCTTCTGCGTCAGGCCACCGATCGCCCCCACACTTCCGTCGAGCGCGATCGTGCCCGTCACCGCCACGTTCTGTGGTCCGGCGAGATCACCCGGCGACAGCTCGTCGATCATCGCCAATGTGAACGCCAGGCCGGCCGACGGCCCGCCGATGTCATCGGTGCGAATGTCGACTTCGAACGGCAGCGTGATCGCCCGGGTGTCGAACGGGATGAAGCCGATGATCGTTCGCTCGGGGTCGTCCGGCGAAGCCGACAACTCCACGGTCACGTCACTCTCCCCTTCGCCGGGACGATCGATCCGGAGGTCGATGGTGTCGCCCGGGTCCCTGTCGGCGAGCACGGCACTGAGGTCCTCGACCGAACCGAGGGCGACACCCTCTGCCTCGAGGATGCGGTCGGCCGGATCGATCTGTTCGTCGGACGGGAACCACTCGGCGCACTCCCCCTCGTCGCCAGGCGTCTTGCACAGCACGTCCTGCACGATCACCTCGCCCGGGGTGATCTCCACGTCGTAGCCGAGTGTGGTCAGCGCCACGTACTGCGCTTCCTGCTCGGCGGTCCGCATCAGCTGCAGGTTGAACTCGCGGCGCTGGCTCGGCGTGCGGACCCCGAACTTGTCCTCCTCGGTCAGGAAGTCGATCGCCGGTTCGTCACGACCGGCGAACCACGACAGCACCGATTGCGTCGGCGACGTCACCGTGACGAAGTGGAAGTCGTTCGCAGCCTCGAAGCGCTCGACGCCCGCAGGCAGTTCGCCGAACACGATGCGGTCGTTCACCGGGTCGGCCGACGCCGGCGTCAACGCGTACGGCGTGGGTTCGATGTCGCCGGTCCGCTGATTCTCCTTCTCCGACACCAACGTTGCGGGCAGCAGCGACGCCGCGCCGATCACGGCGAGCACGAACACGCCGACGCCGGCCATCGCCCATGCCCACCACTTGGTGCGTGGAGCCGTCGGGCCGTCCCCGTTCGGTACGATGTCGGTTGTCGTGTCGGTCACGGATCTCACCACTCAGGCTGCCTGGATGGCCGGACTCGCAATCGTTGCGCTCGTCCTGGCCGGGTGGCGCAAGAATGCCAGAGCAACCGCGCGAACTCCACGCGGCGAGCCGATTCTCCGACGGGCGTGGGAACCGGTGCCGATCGCCGAGACCACGACGTCGCTGTACAAGCGGCCTGGCCTGCTGCGCCGGTTGTGGGCGGCTGTCGCCGGTTCGGCGCTCGCCGTCGTCATCGGCGCCGTACTCGCGATCGTCATTGCCTTCGGCACCGGCTGGATTGTCATCACTCTCACCGACCTGTTGAAGCAGTGAGCGAGCCCGACCTTCGCGTCGTTGCCGTCGCCGGTCACACCGGTGATGTTGCGACGGCTCGGGCAGGGCTGACCTCGAGCGATCCCGCGGTGCGGGCTGCTGCGCTCGGAGCGCTGGAGCGATTGCAGGAACTCGACGACGACACGCTCGACGGCGCACTGCGTGACTCCGAGGTCGCCGTGCGACGACGCGCCGCGGAGATCGCCGCCGCCCACCCGTTCGTCGACCTGCTCGCGAGCCTCCATGATCCCGACGATCGGGTCGTCGAGGTGGCGGCCTGGTCGTGCGGTGAACACGAGTCGCGCCGCGACCCGATCGTCGAACGCCTCGTGGCGTTGGCCGGCACTGCAGATGATCCGCTCGTGCGCGAATCGGCGGTGGCAGCGCTCGGGGCCATCGGCGATGAACGTGGACTCGCGGTCATCATCGCTGCGTGCTCCGACAAGCCCGCTGTCCGGCGGAGAGCCGTACTGGCCCTCGCCCCTTTCGACGGCCCCCAGGTCGAGGACGCCATCGAGCAGGCTCTGGTCGACCGCGACTGGCAGGTCCGCCAAGCCGCCGAGGACCTCCGCCGCGCCCAATCCTGACAAGCCGGAGCCTCCGGCCATCGCCGTTTGGGTGTGATTCCGGGTGGGCCGGGTCACCGAGATCCACACGCAAACGTGGTGGGCGCCAGCCGCCTTGGCCAATTCCGTTTGCGTTGGATTCTGGGTGGACCGGGTCACGCAAATCCTCACACAAACGTGAATGGTCCGCTGCGGTGGCTGGCGCTGGTCAGAGGGTGTAGCGGTAGACATTGGTTTCGTACGGCTCGAACCCGATGCGTCGGTAAAGGCGGTTGGCTGCCTCACGCGACGGCCGGCTCGTCAAGCTGACGTTCTTCGCCCCGCGGGCGCGGGCCTCGTCGAGCGCCGCCTGGTTCAGCATGTCGCCGACGCCGCGACCGCGCGCCTCCACGTCGACGACCACGTCCTCGATCCACGCCTTGGTGCCGGTCGGTATCCGGTAGAACGCCAGGGTAAGGCTGCCGTGAATTCGACCGTCGACTCGTGCGACGAAAAGCACCGTGTCGTCACTGTCGACCAGCGCCGCCAGGTGCTCGTGCGACGGTGGAGGCGACGAGGACGACAGCTGCGGGATCAGCCGGTCGAACGCTTCGAGGAGCTCGTCGTCGACGGTGTGCACGGCGACGATGACAACGCCACCGCCCTGTTCGTCCTGATCCCCGGTGTCCGCTGAAGTCGGCTGCGCGCTCACCTCCGCTGACGCTACCTGGTGTCGCCGGTAGCGTGGGTTCCGTGGGAACCGAGCACGTGCGATGGCTGACCGAACCGAACCTCAACGGTCCGGTGCTCGTCGCTGCCTTCACCGGCTGGAACGACGCCGGCGACTCGGCATCGATGGCGCTGCGGACCATGATCGAATCGTGGGGCGCCGAGGCGCTCGCGGAGATCGACCCCGAGACGTTCACCGACTTCGCCACCGTGCGCCCGCACGTGCGACTCGACGAGCACCAACACCGCTCGATCGTGTGGCCGACCGTCGGCGTCTGGTCGGTGTCGCTGCCCGGCACCGACGTCATCTTGGTGCTCGGACCCGAACCCGCACTTCGCTGGCGGCTGTTCTGCGAGCAGATCGTGGGGATCGCCGAGACGTTCGGTGCCACGATGGCGATCTCACTCGGTGCGCTGCTGGCCGACGTGCCGCACTCGCGTCCGGTGCCGTTGATCGGCACCGCGACCGACGAGTCGCTCATCGAGCGGTTCGAACTCCGGCGTTCGCAGTACGAGGGCCCGACGGGCATCGTCGGCGTCCTGCACGACGCGCTCAATCGGGCCGGAACCGCTACCGCCTCGCTCTGGGCGGCGGTGCCCGGCTACGCCTCACAGATCCCGTCGCCCAAGGCAGCGATGGCTCTCGTCGAACGGTCCTGTTCGATGATCGGAACGCCGGCTCCACTCGTCCACCTCGCCGGCGACGCCGCCGCCTACGACGCACAAGTGGCGGCGATGATCGGCGACGACGACGACATGATCGAGTACCTGAGGCGTCTCGAACAGATCACCGACGACGAGGCCGACGACCACGACCACTTGTCGTCCGACGGTCCGCTCGATCCCGACGCACTCGTCGAAGAGGTCGAACAGTTTCTTCGCGACCGCGATTCCGACTGAGGCTCCAACCGACTGGCGGTCGAACGACTGACGGTCGACTCGCCTGACGGTCAACTCGACGGAGCGTCAGTCGCTTCGCCACACCGGTGACCGCACCGAGTCGAACGTCGCCGCTGACTCGACACCGCCGATCGCATCGAACGCCATCGGCCCCCACCACTGCGCTCCGGCCGTCGCATGGGGCAACGCATCCTGGGCGAACCAACCGACATCGGCGGTCTCGAGCGGATGCGGGTTCAGCTCGCCGCCGGTGGCCCGGCAATGGAACAGCAGCATGTACATGCCGAACCGACTGAATCCCATCCGCTGACCGTCGACCACGCCGAGCAGCCGCAGCGGCTCGCAGTCGATGCCGGTCTCCTCACTCACTTCCTTCACGGCCACCTCGGCCGGTGAGTACCCGACGTCGGCCCAGCCGGTCGGGTAGAGCCAGATCCCGGAGTCCTTGCGTTGCACGAGCAGGATCTCGCCCGCTTCGTTGCCGACGATCGCCCCGATCGCAACCTTCGGGGTGACGTAGCCCGGCACGCCCTCACCGATCGATTCCATCCACTCCTGCACGAAGTGATCGGTCTCACGCTGCACGGCGACGGCTTCGTGTTCGAGTTCACGCGCCAGGTCGATCTCGATCGCTGCGGCCTTGATGTCGGCGGCGATGTGGAGCACCTCTTCATAGCGCTCGCGCTCGTACAGGTTCTCGGTGAATCCCATGCCGGTCCGGGCGATAGCAGCCAGCGACTCGCTCCATCTCGCCAGATCCCGCGCGCTCGCCGTCACGCCGATCACGTTAGGGCATCCGAGTTGCGTTGTGGCCCGTTCGAGCCACAGTTGGGTGAGGGCTCAGCTCACAGCGTGCAGCAACGCGCGATGGATCTCCTTGCGATACGTCGGATCCGTGACGAGCTTGCCGTCGGCGCGCACGTAGAACGTGTCGACCACCTCAGGGCCGATCGTCTGCACCGTCGCATGTCGGATGTCGAGGCCGAGTTCGCCGAGCGCCTTGGAGATGCGGTGCAGGATCCCGATCTTGGTGACCGCCCGAACGACGATGACCGTCGCGTTGCTCGACGCTGCGTCGTCGAACACCACCGACGGCGGCCCGGGGGCAGCCGCCTGGGTGCGACGCCGGCGGCGATACGTGGCCGCCCGCTCGGCGAGGCGGGCCTCGATCGCCAAGCGGCGGT
>JBGTIA010000659.1:0-3193 GCA_041745835.1 Ilumatobacteraceae bacterium
GAGGATCTCGCCGCCCACCGTGCCGGCTCGGAGCGCGAGAGCGTCGTCGGCAGAGTCGACCAGACGCACGGTGCAGCGCGGCGCATAGTGCGACGCCAGCATGCCGCTCGCCCGGCTCGGGCCGGAGGCGTCGGCGACGTCACCGGCGAGGAGGCGGCGGACGTCCTCGACCGGCACGCCGCCGGCGCGAAGGATCTGCGGGGGAACGCTCGAGCAATCGACGATCGTGCTCTCCACACCGATCGGGCAGGGTCCGCCATCCAAGATCAGGTCGCGGCTCGGATCGAGCCGGTCGCCCAGGTCGTGCAGTACGTGCTCGGCAGTCGTCGGGCTCACGGCGCCGAAGCGATTGGCGGACGGGGCCGCCAACCCGACCCCGGTGCGTCGCAGGAGCTCCAACGCCATCGGATGCGCGGGGACGCGCAGCCCGACCGTGTCGTGTCCTCCGGTGACGGCGTCGAGGACGTCGGCAGCCCGTGGAACGATGACGGTCAGTGGACCTGGCCAGCCGGCGTCCGCGAGCACGCGGGCCGTGGCGGGGGTCGCTGACGCCCACGCATCGAGTTGTTCGACCGACGCGAGGTGCACGATGAGCGGGTGATCGGCCGGACGGCCCTTCACCTCGAAGATCCGCATCACGGCGTCTCGGTTCGTGGCGTCCGCCGCCAGGCCGTACACGGTCTCGGTCGGGATCGCGACGAGGCCACCGGCGAGGATCGCCGAGACCGCTCGCTCGACGTCGGTGGTGACGAGATCGCTGCGGGTGTTCACGTACCCTCAGACGGCGTCGAGGAACTCGAGCGCAGCGTCGAAGAAGCCGAACGACTCGGTGGTGGCGAAGTGGTCGACATTGCGCAAGGTCTGGCAGCGACCGTTCGGGAACGCTGCCGCAAGTCCGTCGCCCGGGTGCACGAAATCCTGGTCGCCGACGACCACGAGCACCGGACAGGGGACCGTGGCGCAGCCGTCCGGGGTGATCTCGGTCGACGGCGGCCGCTTCATGACGGCGGTGAGCGCCTCGATGTCGTTGCCCGGCTGGCTGGCGTACTGCGTGAAGAGCCGAACGGTGTTGTCCAACGTCGAGGGGTCACCACCGGCGGTGACCGATTCGAGTCCGTCCACGATCGCTCGTGTGCCCGTGTCGTCACGCTCGAAGATGTTGGCGCCGACGCCTGCCAGCACGATCCGATGGAAGCGTTCCGGCTGCGCGATCGCCAGGCGGAGCAGCGTCATGGCGCCCAGCGAGAACCCGATGGCGTCGACCGGCCGGTCCGGGAGCGCATCGACCACTCGCTCGGTGAGGTCGGCGTACGCCCCTGGGTCGTGCGGCTTGGGTGCAGTGCCGTGACCGAGGAGGTCGACGCCCACCACGTCGAGGCCGGCGTCCTCCAGGAGTGCAGTGAAACCGCTGCGCTGCCACGTCGACTCGAACGATCCGCCCCAACCGTGCACGAGAACGACAGGTGGCGTCAGTTGAGAGGTCATGGACGCGCCAGGCTAGGCCCTAGCCTGTGGTCGCTCGTCAAGCGAGTCGAGCCGGCGAGCCCCGCAAGCGAGTCGGGGCCGGTCGGCACGAGAGGAACCTTCATGCGCATGCTTCATCCCGAACCGGGATTCGATCTGACCTACAGCGACGTCTTCATGGTGCCCAGCCTGTCCGACGTGCCATCGAGGTTGAGCGTCGATCTCCGTACCCCGGACGGGATCGGGACGACCATCCCGCTCGTGGTGTCGAACATGACCGCAGTCGCCGGCCGGCGCATGGCCGAGACGGTCGCACGTCGTGGCGGTATCGCGATCCTGCCGCAGGACATCCCGGTCGACGTGGTGGCCCGGGTGATCGACTACGTCAAACGGTGCCACACCGTCTTCGAGACGCCGATCACGCTCGCTCCCGACGCCACCATCGCCGACGCGCTCTCGTTGATCCACAAACGTGCGCACGGAGCCGTGGTCGTCGTCGACGATGGTGCACCGGTGGGCGTGTTCACCGAGCGCGATGGCGACGGGTTCGACCGCTTCACGCAACTCCGCAACGTGATGAGTTCGAGTCTGCACATCCTCAGCCCCGACATCGAACCTGGTGATGCGTTCGATCATCTCGGACGTAATCGGCTGCGGGTGGCACCGGTGGTCGACGAGGGTCGTCTGCTCGGAGTGATCACCCGTGACGGTGCCCTCCGCTCGACGATCTACCGACCAGCGGTCGACGCCGACGGCCGTCTGATGGTCGGCGTGGCAGTCGGCATCAACGGTGACCCGGCCGCACGAGCGAAGGAACTGGTCGGCCATGGCGTCGACGTCCTGGTGATCGACACCGCGCACGGACATCAGACACGCACGCTGCACGCGATCGAGTCGGTGCGCGCAGGGCTGCCCGACGCGAAGATCGTGGCTGGCAACGTCGTGACCGCCGATGGCACCCGGCAGCTGATCGAAGCCGGCGCCGACGTCGTCAAGGTCGGTGTCGGCCCGGGCGCGATGTGCACCACGAGGATGATGACCGGAGTGGGGCGCCCGCAGTTCTCGGCGGTCCTCGAGTGCGCCGACGAAGCGCGCCGGCTCGGCCGACACGTCTGGGCCGACGGAGGAGTACGGTTCCCGCGTGACGTGGCCCTCGCCCTGGCTGGAGGTGCTGCCAGCGTGATGTTCGGGTCGTGGCTGGCCGGCACCTACGAATCGGCTGCTGACACCCTGCGCGATCCTGATGGACGTCTCTACAAGGAGAGCTTCGGCATGGCGTCGAACCGTGCGGTCAAACACCGCAACCAGGGCGACCACGGATTCGAGCGCGCCCGCAAGGAACTGTTCGAGGAGGGCATCAGCACCTCGCGGATGTACCTCGACCCGGAACGGCCGAGCGTGGAGGACATCATCGACCAGATCGTCGCGGGGTTGCGCTCGGCCTGCACGTACGCAGGTGCCGACTCGATCGAGTCCTTCCAGGATCGTGCGGTGGTGGGCGTCCAGAGCGTCGCCGGCTACGACGAGGGTCGCCCGCTCGGCGTGTCATGGTGAATGTCATCGCGATCGACGGCCCAGCCGGCGCCGGCAAGAGCACGGTCGGTCGGGCGGTGGCGGCGCGCCTCGGACTCGACTATCTCGACACCGGGGCGATGTACCGGGCAGTCACCTTCGCTGCCCTGCGCCGCGGGATCGACCCGGCCGACGACGACGACGTGGCGGCGCTGGC
>JBGTIA010000660.1:0-2200 GCA_041745835.1 Ilumatobacteraceae bacterium
GCGCTCGCCGGCCGCGATGTCGCCGGCCGTGCGCCGACCGGTTCCGGCAAGACCCTCGGCTTCGGGCTGCCGCTCGTCGCGGGTCTCACCGACGCACGCCCGAAGCGGCCCGTCGCACTGGTGCTCGCCCCCACCCGTGAACTCGCCGAGCAGATCATGGCCGAGCTCACCCCGTTTGCGAAGGCTGTCGGCCACGACGCCACGTCGATCTACGGCGGTGTCGGCTACGGCGGGCAGCGCAAGGCGCTCGACCGCGGCGTCGAACTCGTCGTTGCCTGCCCCGGCCGTCTCGAGGACCTGATCCAGATGCGCGCCATCGACCTGCGTGACGTCGCCACCGTCGTCATCGACGAGGCCGACCAGATGGCCGACATGGGCTTCCTGCCCGCCGTCCGCCGCATCGTCGAGCAGACCTCGAAGGACCGCCAGGTGTTGTTGTTCTCCGCAACGCTCGATGGCCCGGTCGCCAAGCTCGTCGCCGACTTCCAGCACAACCCGGTGCGCCACGAGGTCGGCCCGAAGGGTCCCGACGTGCACGCTGCCAAGCACCATTTCTGGCTCGTCGATCGTGAAGCGCGTGTCAGCACCACCGCCGACGTCATCCAACGCCTCGGCTCGACCATCGTGTTCACACGCACCCGTCACGGCGCCGATCGCCTCGCGAAGCAACTCGGTCGCAGCGGCGTCACCGCCGAACCGATCCACGGTGGACGCAGCCAGGGTCAGCGTGACCGTGCGCTCGCAGCGTTCAAGAAGGGTCAGGCCTCAGCGCTGATCGCCACCGACGTCGCCGCTCGCGGCATCCACGTCAACGGCGTGAACGCAGTGGTCCATTACGACCCGCCGGCCGAGGACTCGACCTATCTGCACCGCTCTGGCCGTACGGCGCGCGCCGGCGCCACCGGCACGGTCGTCTCGCTGCTCGACGGCAGCCAGAAGAAGGACGCGCTGAAGATGCAGCGCGGTATCGGCATCGACGAGCCGGTCACCCAGCCGCGGGTGTCGTCGCTCGTGATCCATCCTGCTCCTGTCGTCGCGCAGCAGGCGCACACCGAGGCGATCGACGTCGATCACCGCCAGACCCGGCTGCCCCGTGGGCCCAAGCCGACTCGGGAACAAGCGAAGCGTGATCAGCCGACCCGTGACCGCTCGACGCGTGATCAGGCAGCTGCCACCGATCGTCCGCAGCCCATCGGTAACGCGGCTGACGCCAAGGGTTCGGTCAAGTTCTTCAACTCGGGTCGCGGCTACGGCTTCATCACGCCCGACGACGGCGGCAAGGACCTCTTCGTCCACTTCTCCGCCATCTCCCACGAGGGCTTCAAGACGCTCGACAACGGAGCGCGGGTCGACTTCGATACCCGCGAGGGCCGCAACGGCCAAGAAGCGTTCGACGTTCGCGTCGTTCCCTTCAACTGAACGGCGCAACTGAACGGCGCAACTGTCGGGTCAGCTGATCGGGACGTCGTGCCGGGACACTGAGGGCGGGCCAACGGTCCCCAATTAGTGTCGCTGCGTGCACGCCGATCGTGACCTCGTCGAGAAGCGGATCCAGCGCGAGCTGTGGGAGCGGGTCCTCCCGTTGGTGCACCCCGACCAACGGTCGCTGACGATCGAGGCCGGTCCCGACCGCGAGCATCTCGAACCGTTCGAGGCCGGGTCCTCGTGGGGCGCACCCTGGGCGACCACGTGGTTCCGGCTCACCGGTGAGATCCCCGCCGACTGGGTGGGCGGTCGTGTCGAGGCCGTCATCGACCTGGGGTTCCACCAGCGCGCCGCCGGTTTCCAGTGCGAGGGCATGGTCGTCGACCTCCACGACGACGGATCCTTCACACCTCGCCAGGGCATCCACCCTCGACGCACGAACTACGGCGTCGACGCTGTCGCCGGACCGGTGACACTGCACGTCGAAGCGGCGTCGAACCCGATGTTCCCGCAGTTCACGCCGTCGCCGCTGGGCTCGCCAGACACCGCCGGCGACCGCCTCCTGTACCGGTGCCGTCGAGCATCGCTGGTGCTCGTCGATGCTGACGCGGAAGCACTGGCGTACGACATCGAGGTGCTCGACGGTGTGATGCGTGCGCTCGCACTCGACGACCCGCGACGCGCTCGCCTGCTGCGCACCCTCGCTGGCACGCTCGACCGTGTTCCCGACGTCGCTGCTGCGCGCCGGGTCATCGGCCCGGCGATGGCGGAGGAC
>JBGTIA010000661.1:0-1944 GCA_041745835.1 Ilumatobacteraceae bacterium
GGCGGTAGACGCCGAACGGCGACGCTGGGCTGGGGCCGCCACCCAGGCCGTACATGCCGGGGATGCCGGCGAGCACGGTGTGCACCATCGCGTCGGCGAAGGCGCGGCCGACCTTGCGCTCGTCAGGGTCCTTGACCGTGACCCTCCAGATCGCCGTCGCCTCCTCCTGGGTCGCGGGATCGGGCTTCTCGGTGTGCACGACCCGGCTCTCGATGAATGCGAAGTCGTCGGGGCCGTACGGGCAGGCATCCCAGAACGCAGCCTGCGCGAATGCAGCCTTGTCGTCGACGTCCAGTCCCGTCAGAGCGACCGCGAAGGAGTTGCGATACCCGCCCAGTTCGTTCATCGCCACCTTGAGCGTCGACGGTGGCGCCTCGCCGCGCGTGCCGGACACCCGCACGCGATCACGCTCCAGCTGTTCGACTCGGATCGTGTCGAATCGGGCCGTCACGTCGGGGCCGAGATACTCGGGTCCGCCGATCTCGTACAGCAGCTGCGACGTGACCGTCTCGACGTTGACCACGCCACCGGTGCCGTCATGCTTGCCGACCACGAACGAGCCGTCCGCGGCGACCTCGGCCCACGGGAAACCGAACCGCGCTCCTCCGCCCACGTTCTCGCGACCCTCGATCTCGTGGAAGAACGAGTAGTTCCCTCCGGTCACCTGCGCGCTGCACTCGATGACGTGTCCTGCCACCACACCGCCGGCGAGCTGGTCGTAGTCGTGTCGTGTCCAGCCGTGGTGCCAGGCCGCCGGGCCGCACGTGACCGCCGCGTCGGTGACCCGACCGGTGATGACGATGTCGGCGCCCTTGGCGAGCGCGTCGACGATGCCGAAACAGCCGAGGTAGGCGTTCGCAGTGAGGAACCTGGCCGGGTCTCCCAGATCGCTGCGTTTGGCGACGGCTCCGCCGAACGGTTGGAGCGCGCTGGTGTCGGCCAACTCTTGGATCCGCGGCATCAGATCGTCGCCGTCGATGTACGCGATCCTCGGTGACAGTCCGAGCCGGTCGGCGACCTCCTGCACTGCGTCGGCGCAACCGTCGGGGCTGAGCCCACCGGCGTTGGAGACCACCTTGATGCCGCTGTCGAGGCAGGTGCCCATCACCTGCTCCATCTGGGCGACGAACGTACGGGCGAATCCGCCCTTCGCCTGCTTGGCGCGGATGCGGCTGAGGATCAGCATCGTCAGCTCCGCGAGCCAGTCGCCCGTGAGGACGTCGATCGGCCCGTCCTCGACCATTTCGAGTGCACCGCTCGGTCGATCGCCGAAGAACCCCGAGCAGTTGGCGATGCGGATCGGTTCGGTCATGTGACGTCTCCGTGATCGCCGTCATCGCCGTGGTCGAGGGCGACGAGGAGGTCTCCCTGGTCGACCCGATCGCCGACGGCGAAACGAACCTCGGCGACGGTGCCATCGCCGGGGGCGAGGATCTTGTGTTCCATCTTCATCGCCTCGACCACCATCAGCACCTGACCGTCGGTCACGGAGTCGCCGGCCGAGACATGGACGGCGATCACCGTGCCCGGTAGCGGACAGACCGGCCCGCCACCTTCGGCCTGCGCGTCGTGCAGGACGAATCGAGGCGCCTTCGTGAGGGTCAACGAGCCGGCCGCGCTGCGCGTGTGGACCGTCACCGAGCCGATGCCGTCGTCGTCGACGCCGAGGGTGTGGTGCACGATCTCGGTTCCGACCACGCATCGCCGCCCGTCGATCTCGATCGCGACGGCGTCGACTCGTCGGTCGAGCAACCGGACGACGCGTTCGGTTCGATCATCGGGCTGCAGCGCGCCCGTCTCGTCGGCCACCGGCCACGGCCCGAGCCACACCGACGCGGTCCACTGCGAAGACCCGTCGGCGAGTCGCCGCGGTCGCATCACGTACTCGACGTGGAGTTGGTCACCGCCCTGCGCCACCCACATCTGGCGCTGTCCTTGTGTTCG
>JBGTIA010000662.1:0-4923 GCA_041745835.1 Ilumatobacteraceae bacterium
TCGCCGACCAGGTGCGTACCACCTTCGCCCACGAGACCGCTGGCTCGTCGCCGGCACGGGCGGCCGACCTCGTTGCGGTGATCGATGCGCTGACGTCACTCGAGTCGTGGGACGTGATGCGCAAGACCCACGCCCGCTCGCGATCGCAGATCGCACGCGCCTGGGCCCAGGGGATCCGAGCCCTGGTCGGGTCCTGGAACCAGCCGGAACAGCAGGGGAGCTGACATGACGAGGTCATCGCGATTCGAGGGAACGATCGGCCGTACGGTGGCCGAATCCACCGCCTGGTTCGACGAGCCGCCGCACCCGGGTGACGACGCACCCAACGTCGTCGTCGTGCTGCTCGACGACACCGGCTTCGCCCAGTTCGGGTGCTACGGCTCCGACATCGACACGCCAAACGTCGACGCGCTGGCCGCCGGCGGCCTGCAGTTCACGAACTTCCACGTGACGCCACTGTGCTCGCCGACCCGGGCGTCGCTGCTCACCGGCCGATCGCAGCATGCGGTCGGCATGCGAGCGGTGTCGAACTTCCGGACGGGATTCCCGAACATGCTCGGCCACATCTCGAACCATGCGGCAACGATGGCGGAGGTGTTGCGCGAGGCCGGGTACTCCACGTTCGCCGTCGGGAAGTGGCACCTCGCACCGATGGAGCAGTGTTCGGCCGCCGGCCCGTTCGACCAGTGGCCGCTCCGGCGCGGCTTCGACCGGTTCTACGGATTCATGGAGGGCGAGACCGACCAGTTCCATCCCGAACTGGTCGCCGACAACCACCCCATCGTGCCGCCGTCCGGACCCGACGACGGCTATCACGTCTCCGAAGACCTCGTCGACCAAGCGCTCAAAATGAGCGCCGACAGTGTCGGCGTGCGCCCTGATCGGCCGTTCTTCACGTACCTCGCGTTCGGCGCGACACACGCGCCGCACCAGGCGCCGCCCGAGTACCTGGCGAAGTACCGCGGGAAGTTCGACGAGGGTTGGGACGTCGTCCGACGACGCTGGTTCGAGCGACAGCTCGAACTCGGCGTCATCCCCGAGGGAACCGAACTCGCGCCGCGAAATCCCGGCGTCGATGCGTGGGACGAGCTGCCCGAGAACCAGCAGCGACTGGCGTGTCGCCTCCAGGAGGCGTTCGCCGCGTTCCTCGACCACACCGATGTCCAGATCGGCCGCCTGCTCGACGGCCTCCGACGGCTCGGCCAACTCGACAACACGCTGCTCGTCGTGCTCGCCGACAACGGTGCCTCGCAGGAAGGCGGGCCGTTCGGTGTCATGCACGAGATGAAGTTCTTCAATGGCATCTTCGAGACGCCCGACGAGGCGGTGGAGCGCATCGACGACATCGGCGGTCCCCACAGCCACACGAACTACCCATGGGGCTGGGCGCAGTGCGGCAACAGCCCATTCAAGTGGTACAAGCAGAACACGCACGAGGGTGGGGTCCACGTCCCGATGATCGTGCACTGGCCCGAACGGATCTCCGGCGACGCGGCCGGAACCAGACGCGATCAGTTCACCTTCGTCGCCGACATCGCACCGACGATCTACGACCTCGTGGGCGTCACGCCCCCTGAGGTGTATCGCGGCATCGAGCAGCTCCCCGTCACCGGGCACTCGTTCGCCTCGGTGTTCGACGACGCTGCAGCCGTCGCTGCGAACCAGCTGCAGTACTTCGAGATGGGCGGCAGCCGGGCGCTCGTCGCCGGCGAGTGGAAGGCGGTCTGCAAGCACACCGCCGGCGCCGACTACGACGCCGAGCCGTGGGAGCTGTACCACCTCGCCACCGACTTCTCGGAGTGCCGAGACCTTGCGGCCGACGAGCCGGAGCGGTTGGCCGAACTCCAGGCGCTGTGGTGGCAGGAGGCCGAGCGTCACGGTGTGTTGCCGCTCGACGATCGGATGTTCGAACTGTTCGGCGCACGGTTTCGCGATCACTCACCGCATCCGACCGACCGGCGCTACGTGTACCGACCACCGATGTCGCCGCTTCCCGGACAGGCCGCCGCAGCGATCGCCGGTCGCAGCTTCGACCTCACCGCCAGGATCACCTTGGCCGCAGGCGACGAAGGTGTGCTGTACGCGACCGGGACCGAGAACAGCGGACTGTCGGTGTTCGTCCAGGACGATCGGCTGGTGGTCGACTACAACGCGTTCGACGACCACACGCTCCTCGAGTCGGACGCGACGCTGCCTGCCGGCGACGTGACGGTGACCGTCGCCGTCCGACGTGGTGCGAGCCGCACCGGTTCGATGCACCTCGTCGTCGACGGGGCACCCGCCGGGTCGGCCGACCTCGGTCTGTTCATGTCGATGATGTCGTCGGTCGGCCCGAGCATCGGTGAGGATCATGGCTCAGCCGTGTCGCAGCGCTACGCCGCGCCGTTCCCGTTCACCGGGACGCTGCACGATATCGAGATCCAGCTGCTCTCTCGCGAGGACGCCGAAGCGCGCGATGCACTCGCCCGTGCCGAGATGAGCCGCCAGTGACGATCGACATCACGCTGCTCGGCACCGGCAGCCCGATGGCCGATCCGAATCGCGCTGGACCGGCGACGCTCGTGCGGGCCGGCGGCGAGAACTACCTGGTCGACTGCGGACGTGGTGTGCTGATGCGCCTCGCCGCCGCGGGCGTGCCGGTCGGACAGTTGACGGCGGTGTGCATCACCCATCTGCACAGCGACCACATCACCGACCTCAACGACGTGATCACATCGATGTGGATCACCACGTTCGAGCCCACACCGTTGCGGATCATCGGCCCGCCCGGCACCGAGGAGGTCGTCGGACACATCCTCGCTTCGCTCGGTCCCGACATCGGCTACCGCCTCGCTCATCATCCCGACCTGACCGAACCCCCGCTGCTCCAGATCACCGAGACCGACGGGGCGGGGCAGCCCGACGTGTCGGTCGGTTCCGTTCGCATCACGGCGGGGCCCACCGATCACCGGCCGGTCGAACCGAGCATCGCCTTCCGTTTCGATCACGGCGACGTGGGCGTCGTCGTCGCCGGCGACACGGTGCCGTGCGCCGGATTGGACGAGCTGTGTGGCGGCGCGCAGGCGCTCGTGCACACGGTGATCCGCAAGGACATCATCGCGAACATCCCGGTGCCACGTCTCCAGGACACCCTCGGGTACCACTCGTCGCCACAGGAGGCAGCCCAAACCGCCGAACGGGCAGGGCTGAACACCCTGGTGCTCACGCACTACGTCCCGCCGATCCCGCCGGGCGGCGGGGATGACTGGCGGGACCTGGCAGCCCAGCACTTCACCGGCCGCGTCGAACTCGGCGACGACCTCCACCACATCACCATCCCCTGACTGGTTACGCCGGTGCCAGGCACCGGCCTAACCAACGTGACACAACGACGAGGAGACACGCCATGCAGACACTGAGGACGCCCGACGAACGGTTCGAGGGGCTCGACGGGTACCCGTTCGAGCCGCACTACGCCGAAGTCACCGACGGCGACGGAGGCACGCTGCGGGTGCACTACGTCGACGAGGGTCCGGCCGACGCCGCGCCGGTCCTCCTGTTGCACGGCGAGCCGTCGTGGAGCTACCTCTATCGGCACATGATCCCGCCGCTCGTTGCCGCTGGACACCGGGTGATCGCCCCGGACCTGGTCGGTTTCGGTCGAAGCGACAAGCCCACCGAGCAGAGCGACTACACCTACGCCCGCCACGTCGAGTGGATGCGTGAGCTGGTCGTCGATCGCCTCGACCTGCGCGACGTCACCTTCTTCGGACAGGACTGGGGCGGGCTCGTCGGTCTCCGGCTCGTGGCGCTCGCTCCCCATCGATTCGCCAGGGTGGCGATCGGCAACACGGGCCTGCCGACCGGCCACGGACCGGCGAGCGACGCCTTCATGAGGTGGCAGAAATTCTCGCAGGAGACGCCGGTGTTCGACATCGGGTTCCTGATCAACGCCGCCACCACCACGGACCTCACGCCCGAGGTGATCGCCGGCTACGACGCGCCGTTCCCCGACGACACCTACAAGGCGGGCGCGAGGATCTTCCCGACGCTCGTGCCGACCAGCCCCGATGATCCTGCGAGCGCTGACAACGTCGCGGCGTGGGAGGTACTCGCCGAGTTCCACAAGCCGTTCCTCTTGTGCTTCAGCGACAGCGATCCGGTCACGAAGGGCGGTGATGCACCGTTCCTCGCGAAGGTCCCGGGCACACAGGGCCAACCACACGTGACGATCGAGGGTGGCGGGCACTTCTTCCAAGAGGACCGTGGACCCGAACTCGCCGACCTGCTGATCGGCTTCATCGGATCCTGATGGAAGCGCACGCACCCGATCCCGAGTGGCGCGACCTGAGCCGGCGCGCAGCGCTGCAGTCGCACCGGCTGATCGGGTGGATCTACTGGGATCCACGCGCGATCGAGAACTACGCGGCGCTCGACGTCCCGAACGGGTTGGGGTACTACATCGCGACCAGGGGAGCGACGCTGGCGGCCGCGGGCAACGATGTCGTGACGGCGGCGTTCTACTCGATCCACGCCGACTGGGTGGCGTTCGGGCTCGATCAGTGTCGCACGGCGACGACCTTCGAAGCAGCGGCCGCTGCTCGTGACCTTGCCGTGGTCGACGGGCTCCGCGAGTACGTGCCCGAGATCTGCGACGAACTCGCGTCCATGGCCGGAGATCTCTGGCAGGCGGCGGACGCACTGCCGGTTGCCGGGCGGGCGCTCTTCGCGTCGACGCGTGCGTGGTCGAGGCCCGCCGACGACCCGTTGCTGTCGGCGTGGCTCGCGGTCAACTGCATCCGAGAGTGGCGCGGTGACACGCACTGGGCGATCCAGATCGCCGAGGACATCGGTGGAACCGCTGCGGGCATCCTCGACGGTGCCTGGCGGAACTACGACGGCGACTGGCTGGCTCGGAGCCGGGGCGCCGACGACGCCGCGCTC
>JBGTIA010000663.1:0-5780 GCA_041745835.1 Ilumatobacteraceae bacterium
CACCCTCGGCGGTCACCCACGCACGGACGCCGTGCGCCAGGCCGGTCGCCAGCGCGACTCGTGAGCGCGCCGCTTCCTCGATCGCCGTGACGACGCCGTCCACCAGGAGCAGCGTCGCTCCGATCATCGTCGCGCCCACCACCCAGCGCCACGAGACGCCGGTGACGTTGTCCATCGACCAGGTCGCATCGAGCCAGATCGACACCGCTGACGCCGACCCCACGGTCAGCGCGACCTTCGAGAACCGCATCAGCGTCGTCACCGGGCTGGCACGCACGACGAGTGCATGGGCGACCGTGCCGAGCATCGACGCCCACAATGCACCAGTCGGCGAGCCAACCAGCAACAGGCCGAATGCAAAGAGATAGATGGGAGTGACGTAGGTGGTCGGACCCGAGCGGATCCAACATCGGCGGGTCGTCTCGCCGACGAGCAAGCCGAGTGCGAGCGCAGCGAACGCCGGCACCGCCCAGTTGGCGTTTGAATTCGCGGAGTCCAGCTCGGCTCGGATGACGGCGACGACGACGGTGACCGCAACGGACAACGTGCCGAGCACGGCGACCGGCAGCGAGAGGCGATCGGGGACATGCCACGCCGCCATGTGCGAGGCACGCTGACGCAGTCCGATCCGAACCCCCTCGAGTTCATGTGCTGTTGCTGCCACGCTGCTCCGCCCAGTCGCCGGTCGACGCCCTGTCGACCCGCTGTCGACCATGGGGACATCGGGATCTCGGCCGCACTTCTTGAACCGTGAATGCGTGCCAGTCCTGCTCGCCAGGGACCGTGGCTAACCTCGATCCACCATGGCGCACGAATTCATCTACCAGGCCTACAAGCTCTCGCGGGTCCACCCGCCTGACAAGACCGTGCTCGAGAACATCTCGATCTCGTTCTACCCGGGCGCCAAGATCGGTGTGCTCGGGTCGAACGGCGCCGGCAAGTCGTCGCTGTTGAAGATCATGGCCGGACTCGACGATGGGTATTCCGGCGAGGCGAGGCTCACCGCCGGGTTCAGCGTCGGCTACCTGCAGCAGGAGCCCGAGCTCGATCCTTCCAAGGACGTCAAGGGCAACGTGATGGACGGCGTGGCCGAGGTGCAGGGGCTCATCGATCGCTACAACGAGGTCATGGCGATGTGGGCCGACCCCGACGCCGACTACGACAAGATCGGCAAGGAGCAGGCCCGCCTCGAAGACAAGATCGCCGCCGCCGACGCGTGGAGCCTCGAGCGCAACGTCGACATCGCCATGGACGCGCTGCGCTGCCCACCCGACGACGCCGACGTCTCGGTGCTCTCCGGCGGTGAGCGCCGGCGGGTTGCGTTGTGCCGCCTGCTGCTCTCGCGCCCCGACCTCCTGCTGCTCGACGAGCCGACCAACCACCTCGACGCCGAGTCGGTCGACTGGTTGGAACGATTCCTCGGCGACTACACCGGCACCGTCGTCGCCATCACCCACGACCGGTACTTCCTCGACAATGTGGCCCAGTGGATCCTCGAACTCGACCGTGGCCGCGGGTTCCCGTTCGAGGGCAACTACTCCAGTTGGCTCGAGCAGAAGGAAGCCCGCCTTGCGCAGGAGGAGCGCGGCAACGACGCCAAGCGCCGCTCCCTCGCCCGTGAGCTCGAGTGGGTGCGCATGGGCCAGAAGGCGCGTCAATCGAAGGGCAAGGCCCGCCTTGCGGCGTATGAGAAGCTCTACAACGAGACCAAGGCTGCCGACGCCGGTGCCTCCAAGCTCGAGATCACCATCCCAGCGGGACGTCGCCTCGGCGACCAGGTGATCGAGGTCGAGAACCTGCGCAAGGGCTACGGCGACCGCCTCCTGATCGAGGACCTGTCGTTCTCGCTGCCGCCCGCAGGAATCGTGGGCATCATCGGTCCGAACGGTGCTGGCAAGTCGACGCTGTTCAAGATGCTCGCCGGACGCGAGGATCCCGACAGTGGTTCGATCAAGATCGGCGACACGGTCGACCTGAGCTACGTCGACCAGGACCGCGACGACCTCGATCCCGATGCGACCGTCTACGACGAGATCACCGGCGGCGCCGAGGTCCTCGATGTCGGTGGTCGCGAGATCCATGGACGTGCCTACGTGTCGAGCTTCAACTTCAAGGGCACCGATCACGGCAAGCGCGTCGGCGATTTGTCCGGCGGCGAACGCAACCGCGTGCACCTGGCGAAGCTGCTCAAGTCCGGCGGCAACGTGCTGCTGCTCGACGAGCCGACCAACGACCTCGATGTCGACACCCTGCGGGCGTTGGAGGCGGGTCTCGAATCGTTCCCGGGTTGCGCCGTCATCATCTCGCACGATCGCTGGTTCCTCGATCGCATCGCCACCCACGTCCTGGCGTTCGAAGGCGACAGCCAGGTGCGGTGGTTCGAGGGGAACTTCTCCGAGTACGAGGAGCGCCGCAAGAAGGAACTCGGCGCCGGCGCCGACCAACCCCACCGCATCAAGTACAAGAAGCTCGGCTGAGCGTTACATCCGTGCTGGCAGACTGACTCGATGCCCTCCGAGGAGACCGACGGTCAGCTTGCCACGCGCCTGGCGACGCAGGCCGGGGAGCTCCTCGTGGAGTTGCGAGAGCAATTGTTCGCCGAGGGAGCGTCGACGTGGGACGTGAAGGACGCGGGCGACGCAATCGCACAGCGGTTCCTCGCCGGGGAGTTCGCCACGCATCGCCCGGACGACGCTGTGCTGTCGGAGGAGGGTCGCGAGGATCCACGACGGTTCGGTGCCGATCGCGTGTGGATCGTCGACCCGCTCGACGGCACACGTGAGTTCGGTGAGCCGGGGCGTATCGACTGGGCCGTGCACATCGCGCTGTGGACCGGTTCCGGCTTCGGTGCCGCCGCCGTGAGCCTCCCTGCGTTCGGCAAGACATTCACCACCGACGACCCCACACCCATGCCGCCGATCGATCGCGAGCGACCGATTCTCGTCACGTCGCGAAATCGCGCGCCGTACGCCGCCGTGCTCGTCGCCGAGGGACTCGACTGCGACGCCGTCCGGCTCGGGTCCGCCGGCGCCAAGGCGATGTCGGTCGTGATGGGCGAGACCGACATCTACGTCCACGACGGCGGCATGTACCAGTGGGACTCGGCGGCTCCGGCCGGCGTGGCGCTGGCGTCGGGATTCCACGTCAGCCGTCTCGACGGATCGCCGATCGTCTACAACGACCGCGATCCATGGTTGCCCGACTTCATCGTGTGCCGGCCCGAGCTGGCCGAACGCGTGCTGAAGGCGATGTGGGGGTGACGTCTTGGGGGTGACCGACGGAGGGGTGACCGATGAAGGGGTGACGGGCGAACTCACGGCGATTCGCTGGTCGGTCGACGAACGCGTCGCGACGGTCTGGCTGGACCGCCCTCACCGACACAATGCGTGGACCGGCACGATGCACGCCGAGTACCGCCAGGTGATGGCCGAACTCGAGCAGCGCAGTGACCTCCGAGCCGTCGTGGTGACCGGTACCCCTCCGGCATTCTGTGTCGGCGGCGACTCGAAGGCGCTCGAAGGTCACGTCGAACGTGGCGGCTACGACAGCGGACTCGGTGCCACACCCGCCACCCCGGGCGGCGGCGACCGCCTCGACGCCGACTTCGTGTGGCAGCTCGGCTATCGCCTCCCGATCATCGCTGCCGTGAACGGTGCGTGCGCCGGCGTCGGTCTCGCACTGGCGCTGTGGTGCGATCTCCGGTTCGTCGCCGCCGACGCCAAGGTCACCACCGCCGCCGCCAAGCTCGGTCTCCCCGCCGAGTACGGGATGAGCTGGATCCTGCCCCGCCTGGTCGGCGTCACCCGAGCGAACGACATCCTGCTGTCGAGCCGGGTCGTCACCGGCGCACAGACCGCCGACTGGGGTCTGTGGAACGGCGTCGAGCCCGACGGTGCGTCCACCCTGGCCGCCGCGCAGGTCTACGGTCGCCTTCTCGCGTCCACGACCGGGCCGAATGCTGTGACGAACACCAAGCGTCAGCTCACCGCCGACCTGCTCCGGCTCGACCCCGCCGCCTCGATCTCCGACTCGCTGCGCCTCCTCGACCAGTCGATGGGCACCGCCGAGTACGCCGAAGGCGTGAGAGCCCTCACCGAGAAGCGCCCACCCGACTTCGAGCGATGAGCGAACTGTCACCATCCGGTCGCCTCGCTCATCACCTCACCCACCACGGCCCGAGCGATGAGCGAACTGTCGCCATCCGGTCGCTTCGCTCACCGCTCGCGGGTGGGAGCGGGCGTCAGGGGATGAAGCTCGCGGCGTCGAGGTCGAGGGCGGCGGCGAAAGAGCGGCACGCCATGTCGGTGACCAGCTCGAGACCCCGCTCGTTCGAGGGATCCATGCCGCCGCCGGAGACCACGCCGTACACGGTCATGTTGCCGGTCGCCGATCGGTAGTCAGTCCACGCCTGCTCGACTGTGTAGTCGTCGGGCGGCGCCCCGAGTGCGGAACACACGGCGTCGTACCAGATGTCGACCAGCTCGCGTTCGTGGGCACGCCGATCCTCCACCGTCATCGATTGGGTGGTGAGATAGCAGATGTCACCGATCCCTCCGGAGCGGTAGGAGATCTGCCAGTCGAGGATTCCGACGTGCTCGCGCCCCGATGCCGTGTCGTCGAACATCAGATTGTCGGCGCGGAAGTCGCCGTGGCAGAGCGTCGTCGGTGAGCGATCGTACAGCGCCGTCTGTACGGCCTCCCATGACGGACCGATGCGTTCCCCGAGGGTGACCGCACCCTCAGGGAGCCGGTCGGCGAACAGCTCGACGAAGTGGTCCCACACCCGCCGATACTGGGCGCCGGCCGAGATGATCCCCGGATCGATCGCACGAGGCATCCAGGTCAGCGACTCCAACTTCGGCGACAACCACCATTCGGCGTGCACGAGTGCCAAGGCCTTCACCGCCTCGGCCGCCCGTTCGGCATCGATGCCGGCGACCTGACTCACCATCGTGCGACCACCGAAGTCCTCGATCATCAGGGCGAACTCGTTGGCCTCGACGTCGATGTGGTTGTAGTAGCAATGCGGCGTCCGCACCGGCAACGACTCGCCGATCTCGGCGTAGAACCGACCCTCGCGCTCGTAGAAGCCGAAGTGGTCGCCGACGCCACGGTTCTCAGGCAGGTTGGACGGCACCTTCAGGATCACGCTCGACGGCGCCCCGTGCGCCGGCCCCTTGTACCGCAGCGTCAATCGTGCGAGGTTGCACATCAGCCCGACGCCCTCACCGATGCGGTCGTGTTCGACCTCGGCAACTTCGGTGGCTTCGTCGATCACCCCGGTCGACCGCAACGCCTGCGTGACGAAGTCCGCCGATGCATCCTCGGTCACCACTGGCACGTTCCCCATGTCGATCCCCCGATCGGCTCACTCGATGACTTGGTGTGCCCCACACCGTCGAGTCGTGACAACCGTAGAGACACATGGCCGACCTGTCAATCGGGCACCTGCCCGCACGTCAGGACAGATCGCGCAGTTGGTCGAGGATCGAGTCGGTGTGCTCGCCGAGTGCGGGCACCGGTCCGGCTCGCATCGTGTGCCCGTCGAAATCGACCGGCGTGGCCACCGCCCGGAACGGCTCGTCTTCACCCCGCGGCGCCATCTCGACGAATCCCGATTGCGCCTGTGGGTCGGCGATGACATCGACGATCGACTGCACGGGGGCCCACCACACATCGTGCGCATCGAAACGGGCCGCCCAGTCGGACAGCGGCCTGGTGGCGAACGCCGCGTCGAACTCGGCGATCAGCTCGGCCGCATGCCGCATCCGGGCGATCGC
>JBGTIA010000664.1:0-7500 GCA_041745835.1 Ilumatobacteraceae bacterium
CATCCTCGACGCCAAGGTCGCTCAGGAGGCGCACCGCGATCGCGTCGTCGAGGCGGCGATCCGGTCGGGTTCCAAGGCGGCACCGGCGCCATCGAACAGCCAGGAACTGGGGCTGCGGATCGGCGACGACGTCGAGCATCCGGCGTTCGGCGCCGGCGTGATCATCGACATCTCCGGCACCGGGGAGAAGGCCGAGGCGACCATCAATTTTCCCGGAGCAGGCACCAAGCACCTCGCCCTCGCCTGGGCCCCCCTCAAGAAGCTCTGATCGGTCCCCACTCCCGTTCTCGTGAACGTGTCCACCTCTCAGAGGTGAACGTGTTCACGAGATCAGGCGAGGCCGAGGCGTTCCATCGCCTGGCGGTACTCGACGACCTCGATGCGTTGGTTGCGTGAGACCGACTCGGCGAACTCCGTGATCTCCTCGCGAGCACCGTTCGCCGCTGCGTGGTCGGCCATGTGGACCCCACCGAGGTGATGGTCGGACATGATCTCGAAGAACAGGCGGTCCGCCTCGGTTCCACGAGCGTCGGAGAGTTCCTGGATTCGTTCGCCGGTCTGCATGCCCGGCATCTCGGCCACTGGTGTGGGTTCGTTCATCCACTCCATCGCGTTGCGATCGGGTGCTCCGCGCACGAAGTCCTCTTCGGCGAGCCAGTCCTCCATCCAGCCGATGTCGCGAGTCTGGTACATGATCACCTCGCGTGCGTAGGGACCGGCATCGCCGTCCGAATTGTTCTCGAGATACCGGTTCGAGATGAGCAGCGCCTGATCGTGGTGATCGAGCATGTCCTGGAGGAACCCGACGTCGACGGCGTTCATCGGCGTCGGTTGCTCGTCGTCGCCACCGAGTGCCCAGATGGCGGCAGCAGCGAAGAGGCCGGTGACCACGGCCGTCACGAGCACGACGAGCACGAGCCGCAGCAGGCGCTGCGCTGCGTCGTCGGACAGCGACTCGTCGACAACCGGGTCGACGCCGGCGAGACCGGTGTCGGAATCGTCGAGCTGGCCGATCGAGCGCACCACTGCAGTGTACGGAGCCCGCCGACCGGGCGAACCCCGCTCGCAGCCGTAACCTTGCGTCGCCATGATCCGCCGATTCGTCATCACAGCGGCCCTCGCATCGTCGGGCCTGCTTGCCGTCGGCAGCGGCGCATCCGCCCACATCGACCCCGACCCGACGCAGGCCCAAGCGGGATCGCGGCTGGCGGTCGGATTCACCGTCGAACACGGGTGCGAGGGCTCGCCGACCGTGCAGCTCGACATGCGGCTACCCGAGGGGGTGACCTATCCGGAGCCGGAGAACGTCGACGGCTGGGAGGGCTCGATCGACACCGTCGACGGCGACACGATCGTGACATTCGCCGGTGGCCCGCTCGCCGACGATGTCGAGGACACCTTCTCGGTCACGATGACCCTGCCGCCGACGCCCGACACGACCGTCTACTTCCCGTTCGTTCAGCGTTGTGAGGTGGGCGAGATCCGATGGATCGGCATTCCCGCCGAGCCGGGCGACGCCCTCGACGAGCCGGCGCCGGCCATGGAGCTCACCGGCCCCGTTGCATCGGCGCCGAACACCGATGCGACCGAACCGCCACCAGCAACAACCGGACCAGCGGTGACCGAACCGGTCGTCACCGTTGCTCCGACCGAGCCGGACGTGGTCGAGTCGTCACCGCAGACCACTGCCGCGCCGGACGCCAGCGATCCGGTCTCCACGGGCGGCGACGAGACCGGCAACTCGGGCACCGGCACGCTCGTGTTCATCGTGTCGATCGCCGCCGTGCTGGGACTCGGCGGATTCGTCGTCTACCGATCGCGCCAGGCCAGGGCCGCCATGGGCCCCGACTCCCGCTGACAGGAAACTCCATGCCGGTCGCAGCTGCCATGTCGAACCTGCGGATTCGCATCGTGGCGCTGGTGGGTGGCCTCGTCGTCGTGCTCGGACTGCTCGTCGGTGCCGGCACGGCAGCGGCCCACGCCGAGCTGCTGTCGTCGGTTCCGGGCAACCAGGAGCTCCTGGAGGTCTCGCCGAGCGAGATCGCGTTGCAGTTCACCGAGGCAGTCGATTCGATCGAGCCGGCCATTCGGCTGATCGACGCCGACGGCAACGACGTCGAGATCAGCACCGCCGACCAGTCGACGGGCTCCGACCGGATTCGTGCGGCCGTCCCGACGACGCTCGCTGACGGAACCTACGTCGTCGCTTGGCAGGCGGTCTCCGCCGACTCTCACCGCATCCGCGGCTCGTTCACCTTCTCGGTCGGCATCCCGTCGGCGGTGACCCCCGGTGTCCTCGACGGATTGTTCGACGGTGCGTCGGACAGCAGCTCCGACGACGTCCTGATCGGCGTCGGGCGGTTCGTCAGCTATGCGGGCGTCGGGCTGCTCGTCGGTGGGCTCGTGATGGCCACCGCCCTCACCCCGTCGGTGATCGGCACTCGGCGGGTCGGCGCGATGCTGGTTGTCGCCAGTGAGCTGGCCCTCGTCGGCACGCTGTGGATGATCGCTGCGCAGGCGAACCTCATCGGCGGATCGTTCCTGGCGTGGGGATCGGTGGCCGACACGCAGTCGGGGCAGTGGTGGATCGCCCGACTGGTCGTGATCGCCCTGTTCAGCGTCCTCATTCCGCTCCGCAGGCGACTCGACGTGCGGGGTGGCGTGGTCGTTCCTGCGGTGCTCGGATTCGGTGTGCTCGGCGTGGTCGCTGCGGGTGGTCATGCCATTTCAGGGGACTCCGTCGCGCTCGGGTTCGTCTCGACGGTCGTGCACCTTGCCGCGATGTCGGTCTGGTTCGGCGGTCTCGCAGTTGTGCTGCTCGCGCCACACCGCGGCGAGTTCTGGTCGACGGTGTCCCGTTTCTCTCCGTGGGCGCTGGGGTCGGTGGTGGTGCTCGCGTTCACCGGCACGGCGAACGCCTGGCGCCAACTCGGTTCGCTCGGCGGTCTGACGGACTCGAGTTACGGCAGGTGGCTGGTGATCAAACTGGTGCTCGTCGTGCTCGTCGTCGGCCTGGCGGCGTACAGCCGTCGAACGGTGCACACGCACGGCGACGAGGTCAGCACCCTCGTTCGCCGTTCCATGGGTGTCGAGATCGCCGGCATCGTGCTCATCCTCGGAGCCACCGCCGGGCTGGTCAACTCGCCGCCGCCGCTCGAGACGCCGGAGATCGTGTCCGTGTCGGCCGTGGTCGGCGCACGGGTTGCCCAGGTCGAACTCGAACCGGCGGTCACCGGCGGGACCGAGATGCACGTCTACATCACGTCGCCGTCCGGTGCCCTCGACCGCGCCGACGAGATCTCCGTCACCGCCGAGCTGGCTGCGCAGGACATCCCACCCTTCGACATCGAGACGTTCCCGGCCGGAGTCAACCACGTGGTCGGCACCGATGTGAACCTGCCTGTCGCAGGACTGTGGACCTTCGAGGTCACGGCTCGCTACGGCGACTTCGACCAGGTGGTGTTCACGGTGCAGATCCCGGTTTCTGGCTGACCAGGGGGAGATCGAGGTTGCGATCTCATTCTCAGTCGATGAGAATGAGGGTCGTGCCATCACAACCTGCGCCCGACGATGCCGGCCACGGCCACGGCCACGATCACGGGCTCGGGCTCGCACGGGCGGGGGAACGGCACCGCGGACGGCTGATCGCTGCCTTTGGCGTCATCGCCAGCTTCTTCGTGGTCCAGGTGATCGCTGCGTTCGCGACCAACTCCCTCGCACTGCTGTCCGATGCCGGCCACATGCTCACCGACGTCATCGGCATCGGGATGGCACTGGCCGCGATCACCCTGGCGACCCGGTTCGAGCAACGCGATTCGACCGCCATGTCGAAGCACACCTTCGGCCTCTACCGGTTGGAGATCCTCGCTGCGTTCGTCAACTCGCTGCTCTTGTTCGCCGTGGCGATCTGGGTCGTCGTCGAAGCGATCACCCGGCTCGGCAGCGAGCCCGACGTGCTCGGCGGGCCGATGCTGGTCGTCGCCGTGCTGGGACTACTCGCCAACCTCGTCGCCTTCGCCCTCCTCCGATCGGGCGCAAAGGAGTCACTCAACGTCGAAGGCGCCTACCTCGAGGTCCTGGCCGACACGGTCGGATCGGTCGGGGTCATCATCGCAGCCGTGCTGCTGCAGGTGTTCGGTTGGACGTGGATCGACTCGGTGGCCGGCGTTCTCATCGGGTTGTGGATCCTGCCGCGCACGTGGCGGTTGGGACGACGTGCCGTCCGCATCCTGCTGCAGGCCGCTCCCGACCGCATTGACCTCGATCAACTCGCTCTCGAACTGGGTTCGATCGACGGAGTGGTCGCGGTGCACGACCTCCACGTCTGGACGTTGACCTCGGAGATGGACGCAGCGTCAGCGCATCTCGTGACGTCGTCGGCGGCCGACCCGCACGCCGTGCTCGACCGTGCCCGCCAGTGCCTCGCCGAACGTCACGGCATCGCCCACGGCACCTTCCAGGTCGAGCCCGACGATCACGAAGGATGCGACCGCGTCGCCTGGTGACGAGATCTGCGGTGCGGACCGTCGACCTGCAAGAATCACTGCCGTGAAGGCAGCACTGTTGGTCGAGAGCTTGACGGGGAACACGTGGACGGCGGCCGAGAAGGTCGCCGACCTCCTGGCGCAGGAGCGCTGGACGATCACCGGACTGTCGAAGGTGAAGCAGCCCGACCATGCATCGATCCAACAGGCCGACCTGATCCTGGTTGGTACGTGGGTGCACGGTGCCTTCCTGTTCGGTCAGGCGCCATGGGCGATGTCGAACATCTCCAATCTGCCCACCATGCGCGGCAAGCGCGCTGCGGGGTTCTGCACGTTCGCGCTCGACCCCGGCAAGTCGCTCGACAAACTCGATCGAGCGCTCGGCGACACGGGGGCGTACGTCATCGGTGGCCTGGCGATGAGCCGCAGCAAGCTCGACAAGCACACCGAGATCTTCGCCGAGCGCCTCGTCGACGCCATGGCCGTCGGCTGACAGTCGGTCAAACCCCCGTTTGCGTGCGGATTCGGGTGGACCGGTCCACCCGAAAGACAACACAAACGATGGTTTTGCCGACGTGAGTCAGCCGGAGGTGACGCCGGCGAGGTCGATGTAGAGGATCCGCTGGTTCTCGACCACCGGGAAGACCCCGGTGTCCGGGGGCGACAGATCAGCGACGGTGATCTCGGCGCCGTCGCAGTCGACGAACTCGCGGGTGCCGATCACCTGCTCGACCGGACAGTCCGGCCGACCGATCGGGTGGGCGTAGAAGATGCGCCAGCCGCGAGTCGGGTCGGCGCCCTCGTGATCGAGGACGAGTGTGCGCTCGCCGGTGGTCGTGTTCAGCCCTGGGAAGATGATCGGACCGTCCTCCTCGACGATCTGGGCAGCACTCTGCGCAGACCCCACCTCGAAGCGAGGGGGAGCGAGCTGCTCCGACACCTCGGCACCCCCGCGGGAGATCCAGGCCGCAATGCCCCACATCACCAGCGCGAGCACGACGAAGAACGCCACGCCACCCAGCACTGGGACGACGGCCCGAGCGAGCGGTGACTTCAGTTGCACCGGTCGTCGATCGGCGGCGTCGGGCATCGCCACAGTCTGCCGGGGAACGTTGGCTTCGGTTGGCCGCCCGTGCGCGTCGGCGGATTCAACGGGACCGTGTTCAGCAGATCTGGGTGCGGTGGGGTTGGTGGTTCCGCGGGTGCTGCAGGCGATGAGGTGGTCGGCGTGGCACCCAGGTGTGGGGTTGGTCGCAGCCGGGCCAGATGCATTGGGGTTCGAGGAGCATGACGGCCTCGCGGGCGTGGTCGGTGAAGAGCCGTGAGGTTCGGCCGAGTTCGATGATGACGCCGGGGGTGTTGGTGATGACTCGGCGGATGAGTGCCCACAGTGAGACGCCGATGATGGCGTTGGGGTCGATCCGATTTCCGCGGTCGGTGGCCGCGGTCGGTGCGTGAGGTGACGTTGCGGTAGTGGAGCGGGTTGATTGGTTGGCTGTCGGCGGCGGCTTGGGCGCTGTGTTCGTCGAGGAGGAAGTTGACGGTGGGTACGGTTTTCTCGGCGGCGCCGATGGGGTCGGCGAGTGCTTCGAAGGTGAGGGCTCGGCGTTCGAACTCGATGTAGGTGACGTCGGTGGCGTCGACCATCAATTGCCACACCCCACTGGTGAGGACATCGGCGGCGATGCGGGGGTTGGCGGCGATGCGTGCCATCAGCCGGGTCTGGGCGACACCGATCTGGCCGCTGGCGAGGGCGTTGTTCCGCACCCGCACCGCACGGCGGAGTTTGGCTTCTTGGATGCGGCCGTGGGCTTCGGCGCCTGACAGTTGCAGGCGGTGCTTCATCCACGCTTTGGCGGTGAAGTAGCCGTGATCGCGGAACGGCAGGGCAGCGTCGAGATGATCCGCGACGGCGATACCCGGCTGCGGTGGCTTGGCGGCGCAGTTGTTCGACACCGATCGCCCACGCCGTCGTGGTCACAGCATCGAAACCAGATCATGACCAAGGGGTCTCACAGAGTTCGCCGAACCGATTCAGATCGTGCGGGGTCGTCGTTTCGGCGCGTCGCGGGGACTTGTCCTATGGTTCATGCTTCGTGAAGCGCACGTATCGCATCGTCGTGGCGAAGCCCGGTCTCGATGGCCACGACCGTGGCGCGAAGACGATCACCCGTGCCCTGCGCGACCACGGCTTCGAGGTCATCTACACCGGTCTACACCAGACGCCGGAGCAGATCGCCGAGACCGTGCTGCAGGAAGACGCTGATGGCGTGGGCCTCTCGTTGCTGTCTGGCGCCCACCTCACCCTGTTCCCGCGTGTGATGGAGGAATTGCGCAGCCGTGACCTCGGTGACGTGCTCGTGTTCGGCGGAGGGGTCATTCCGGACGCCGATGCCCGAGCGCTGCGTGAGCAGGGTGTTGCCGAGATCTTCGGTCCTGGTTCCTCGCTGAAGGCGATCGGTCAGTGGCTGGAGTCCACGCTCGACGAATCCGAATCCGACTGACCGCCTCCTCGGTCGGTTCCCCGTACGCAACCAGAAAGCGAGTGACACCGACGTGGACCTCTTCGAATACCAGGGCAAGCAGTACTTCGCCCGTTACGACATCCCGGTGAGCCCAGGCGGCCCCGCCGACACGGTCGACCAGGCGGTGAAGGAGGCCAACCAGGCCGGGTATCCCGTCGTCGTCAAGGCGCAGGTGCAGGTCGGAGGCCGCGGCAAGGCGGGTGGCATCAAGCTCGCCGACAACGAGGCGGAAGTGCGTGAGCACGCCGGCAACATCCTCGGCATGGACATCAAGGGCCACGTCGTCAAGCGCGTCTGGATCGAGAAGGCGTCCGACATCGACGAGGAGTACTACGCGTCGTTCACCCTCGATCGCGCTGCCAAGAAGCACCTCTTGATGTTGTCCGCCGAGGGTGGTGTGGAGATCGAAACGGTCGCCGAGTCGAACCCGGATGCGATCGTGAAGCTGCACATCGATCCGGTCGACGGTCTGGACCTTGCCACCGCCCGTC
>JBGTIA010000665.1:0-4395 GCA_041745835.1 Ilumatobacteraceae bacterium
GCCCGAGCGCTGAATCCGGCCGGCCGCACCGCCGGGTCGTCGCGGCTGACGTTCGGTGGGTACGTTCGCGGGAATGGCCGACACTGCAGCACCGAGCCGCGTTCCACTCGTCCACTACCTCGCGCTCGACGACGGTGACCCCCATCTGGTCGCCAACGAATGCACCGGCTGCGGGGCACGGTTCTTCGACCGCCGCAATGCCTGTGCGTCGTGCTTCGGTACCGAATTCCAGCGGGTGAGGATCGCCACCGAGGGCGAGCTGCGCACCTTCACGATCGTGGCGTTCGCTGCGCCGGGGGTCGACGTGCCATTCGTGTCAGGCGTGATCGACTGTGACGGCACCAGCGTGCGCGGCAACCTGCGCAACGTGGAGCCCGACCCCGAACACGTCCACACCGGCATGAAGGTGAAGCTCACCACGTACTCACTCGGCGCCGACGACCACGGCACCGAAGCCGTCGCCTTCGCCTTCGAACCCGCCTGAAGCCCGTTTGCGTGCGGTTTCCGGTGACCCGTCCCACCCAGATCCTCACGCAAACGATGAAGTTCCACCCGGATCTCCCACAACGGAGCAACGCACATGACTGACATCTGGATCCTCGGGATCAACATGACGAAGTTCGGCAAGCACACCGACCGCGACGTGGTCGACCTGGCATCAGAAGCGGTGATGGCTGCGCTCGCCGACGGAGGCGTGACGATGGCCGACATGGGCGTGATGGCCGCCGGCAACCTGATGGGGTCGGGTGGCATCGGCCAGCAGATCCAGAAGCAGGTCGGCCAGACCGGCATCCCGGTCTACAACGTGTCGAACGCGTGCGCCACCGGCGCCACGGCGCTGCGCACGGCGATCATGTCGATCAAGGCGGGCGAGAGCGAGATGGGTCTTGCCGTCGGCGTCGAGAAGCTTGCGGGTGTGGGCCTGCTCGGCGGTGGTGGCCGGGCGAAGAAGGACGGCAACGAGTGGGAGCCGCAGGGTCGTTTCGGCGCAGTCACGTCCACCGACGGGCGAATTGGAACCGACACCATGCCGGGCGTCTTCGCCCAGGTCGGCATGGAGTACGGCCACAAGTACGGCAGCGCCGACTTCGAGCTGTTCGCCAAGATCTCCGAGAAGAACCACGCCCACTCGACGCTCAACCCGCTGGCGGCCTACTCGAAGCGCTTCACGCTCGAGGAGATCATGGGCGACATGATGATCGCCTACCCGAACACCCGCCCGATGTGTTCTGCGAACTGTGACGGTGCGGCCGCGGCGGTCGTCGTCAGCGGCGAGAAGCTCAAGACCCTCTCGCTCGAACAGCAGCGGCGGGCGGTCAAGGTGTCGGCATCGGTGCTCACGTCCGACCCGTGGCAGGAGGCATGCCAGGTGTTGCCCGATGTCAACACGCTCACCCGCAACGCAGCGAAGACCGCCTACGAACAGGCCAGCATCGGTCCGGACGACCTCGACCTCGTCGAGTTGCACGACTGCTTCGCCACGGCCGAGCTCGTCCACTACGACAATCTCGGGCTGTGCGAGGAAGGCGGCGCGGTCGACTTCTTCAACTCGGGAGCGCCCTGGCGCGACGGATCGCTGCCGGTGAACGTGTCGGGCGGTCTGCAGTCGAAGGGCCATCCGATCTCGGCGACCGGGATCGCCAACATCTGGGAGGTCTGCCATCACCTGCGCGGTGAGGCGGGCGACCGTCAGATCGAGGGTGCCAAGGTCGGCCTCGCTCACGTGATCGGGCTCGGTTCGGCTTGCGGGATACACATCCTCGAGAAGTCCGCCGCCTGACCTGATCCAGCGTCGCGGTCGGACGTACACGATGTGCCTGGCACATCGTGTACGTGGTCACATCTTGAGGGTGGAGCCGCCGTCGACGACGAAGATCTCGCCGGTGGTGTACTTGTTGCGCAGGAGGGCGAGCACGGCTTCGGCGCAGTCGTCCGGTGTCGCCGAACGCGGCACAGACGCGATCGCAGCGATCGCTTCGTGCATCGGGCCCCAGTCCTCGGTCCACGGCGTCGCCACGAGACCCGGCGCGACGGCGTTCACCCGGATGGGGCCGTAGCTCTTCGCCAGCAGCAGCGTCATCTGGTTGAGCGCGGCCTTGGTCATCGAGTACGCCATCGATGAACCGAGCGGCCGGAGCCCGGCGATCGAGGTGATGTTGACGATGTTCGCGTCGTCGGAGTTCCGCAGGTGCGGGATCGCCCGCTTGGTCAGCCACCAGGTGCCGAAGACGTTGACGTCGAACGTCTTGCGGAAGATCTCGTCGGTCAGCTCATCGAGGCGCTCGTGGGGGATCGACGTCGTCCAGCCAGCGTTGTTGATCAGGAAGTCGAGCTGTCCGTAGCGTTCGATCGTGTCGTCGACGAGCGCATGCGCCTCGTCCTGGTTGCTGATGTCGGCACGCAGGTAGCACGACTCGCCGGGCAACGACGCTGCCACCGCCTCGCCGGCGTCGACCGACGACGACGAGTTGACCACGACGGTCGCCCCGAGCGCCGAGAGTCGGCGAGCGGTCTGTTCGCCGATACCGCTCGACGATCCGGTGATGATGGCAACGCGACCACTGAATTCCGACATGCTCGGACCGTACCCGGTCAGACCGAGCGGTCCGCTGGCGGAACGACGACGACCGGCCGGTCGCAGTGGTGCACGACGTGATGGCTCGTGCTGCCGAGCGCCTGTTCGTCGCCGACACCGCGCGAGCCGACCACGACGAAGGACGCGTCGAGCTCCGAGCCCATCTTCAGCAGCACGTCGGGAGGACTGCCGTACACCAGCTCGGCGCGCCAGCGCAGTTCGTGATCGTCCGCGAGCGGCGCACACCACTCGAGCCGCAGCAAGCGTTCGAGGTCGTCACGATGACCCTCCGACGGCACGTGGCGCCCGTCGATGACCGTCATGAGGCCGATTGCGTGGAACACCGCGAGGTCGAGGTCGAATCGTCGGGCGATCTCGGCTGCCGTCGCCAGCGCTCGTCGTGCGTTGCTCGAACCGTCGACACCCACGATCACCGGGCCCGAGCTGACGACGCTGCGAGCGGAGGGATCGGTGTCGGCCACACCGCCGATCCTAGAGTCGGCGGCGTGACCACCTTGCACTTCGCGACCGCCCGCATCGACTGACCGCACGGTGACCGCGTCGACTGACGTTGCGGTGACCGCCACGGTGACCTTGGGCCCTGCAACCGGCGCGGGCATGCGAGTTGAATGGGTACATGGACGAACGACAGCAAGCCACCGAGATCCTCGCCGAGTCGGAATGCTGGGAACTGCTGGACCACGCCGACGTCGGTCGCCTCGCCGTCGACATCGCGGGCCAGCCGGACATCTTTCCGATCAACTTCGTCGTCGACAAGAGCGGCATCGTGTTCCGCAGCGCCGCGGGAACCAAGCTCGCCGGCGCGGTGCTCAACGGGTTGGTCGCGTTCGAGATCGACGGGTACGAACCCGGCGACCGCACGGCGTGGAGCGTGGTCGTCAAGGGTCACGCCCGGACGATCGAGCGAATGCAGGAGGTGTTCGACGCCGAGGATCTCCCACTGTTCCCGTGGCTCGCCTGGGACAAGCCGAACTTCGTGCGGATCGAACCGTTGGTGGTCACCGGTCGGCGGTACCACATCGTCGACGATGCTCGCCCCGACACGTCGCTCGGATGGTCGGAGACGGACACCGACGACGCTGGCCGTGCGTCGCTGGCCGCGGTGCCGGCCCCGGGTGTTCCCTTCCACCCCGGCGAACCCAAGCTGCACGCGGACTGATCTCGGCACGATCGATCCACGATCGATCTCGGCGCCGGCCGGCTGGGTCGGCTAGCTGCTGGGGACGACCACGATGGGAAGTGCGGCGTCGTGCAGGAGCCAGGTGCTCACCGAGCCGAGCAACCCGGCAGCGATCAACCCGCGACCGCGGCTGCCGACCACGACGAGATCGGCATCCTCCTGTGCTTCCGCGAGCGCTTGCCGGGGTCCCTGGAGGACGATCGAGCGCTCGGCGCGACCGTCGGGATCGACGACGTCGAGCGCGCTGGTGATGCGATCCTGCTCGCGCTGGATCTCGTCGCCGAATCGATCGCGACCCATGTCTTCGTCGACCCACGATGCGACTTCGACGGCTGCGACGACCCGAACCCGTGCCGTCGGGCCGGCGAACGCGAGCGCCCAACGCACGGCCGCTGCAGCGTGATCGCTTCCGTCGAACCCGACCAGGATCGACGACGACGTTCGTGGCGCGGTGCCGGTCGGCACCACGGCAACCGGTGCCTGCGAATGGGTGACGCAGTACTGGCTCACCGAGCCGAGCAGGTGGTGACGCAGTTCGCCGCTCCCGGTGCGCCCGATCACCAGCAGGTCGGCGTCGTCGACCGCATCGACCAGGACGTGCTGCGCCTGTCCCTCCTCC
>JBGTIA010000666.1:0-3000 GCA_041745835.1 Ilumatobacteraceae bacterium
CTGCCGAGCACGGCCGGCCGCCACGGCATGCCGGCCGGGCGTTGGTCCACCAACCAGTCGCGCAGGGCCTGGGTGGCGCGCACGTCGTCCTCGTTGTAGGCGGCGATCCGGTCGAGGCCGGCCTGATCCTTCGACGTCATCCATCGCTGGTACTCGACGACCGCGCCGGAGCCACGGTCGATCTCGTGGCCGCGTTCGTAGTCGGTGAGCCGCTCGATGTGCTTGAGCCCGTAGCCCTCGACACCGACCTGCATCGCTCCCCTCACGATCGGCAGCAGGTCGACGAACTGGCCGGTGGTGACCAGCTGTTCCAGCGCAAGTTCGGCGACGCCGTGCTCCTTCACGAGCCGCTCGAGCGACGACCGCTCGGTGTGGTTGTAGTGGTACACGTGCATGTCGGGGAACTGCACCCGACGGGCGGCGAGGTGATCGATGAGCGCCTTCGTGGCGACGGCCTCCTCCTCCTTGGTGTGCGCCCAGAACCCCTTGAACTCCCACTCGCCCGCGGGCGTGCGCTCGATGAGGCCGAACAGGAAGAACAGCTCGGCGTCGGCGTGCCAGAACGGGTGGCCTTCGAAGTCGAGGAACACGTCACCGTCGTCGGGCGCCGGCAGCGCCGCGAACCCGATCGGATCGAGTGCGTCGAGGTCCTCGGCAAGCTCGTCGGTCGAGGACGGCGCCTGCAGCAGCTCGAAGGGCGGCTTCTCGTCGGGAGCGTTGCGGGCCTGCACCTGGAGGCGGGCCTGGCGCACGAACGTGTCACGGCGGGCGGGGTCGAGGTTGGTGATGTCGCGATCGAGTTCGGACAGCGCGGCGATCGTCGTCACACCGTTCTGCTGCAGCAACAACCGATCGGCGGCGCGGAGGCCGGCCACGTGCACGAGCGAATCAGCGGCGCGCCACTGGTCCTCGCACACCAACTCGAAATCGCAGAACTGGCAGTGGTCGCACGGCTTGGGCCGGGTGCCGACTTCGGCAACTTCGGCGAGGAGCTTCGCCAACTGGCTCCGCATACGACGCCAGTACGGGAGCACGTCGGCCACCCGAACCCGTTCGGCGCGGCCCGACCCGAGCTCGATCGACACGAATTCCGGGAGCACGCCCGTGCTGGCTTCGATCGCCTCGGCGTAGAAGCAGAGCTGCAGCACGTGGCCGGGCTTGGCTTCGTTGCGAGCGAGCTTGGCGTCGATGGGCTCGTAGGTGAAGGTGCCGGTCTCGGGGTCGTCGACCCGACGCAGGAAGTCGGCGATGCCGCGGATGCCCTCGTGCACGAACGGCATCTGGAACACGATGTCGTGGCGCTCGGCGAGGACGTCACCGACCCGATCAACCCAGCGCTGGAACGACTCGTTGTTCGCCTTGTCCCGCTCCGGCACCTCGAACACCGACAGGCCCTCGGTCCGGTAGCGAGCGAGCACCGCCCGCTCGTGCTCCAACCCCTTGTCGAGCAGCATCTGCGCCATCTCGCCGAACGGACTCGACGGCTTGTCGCGGACCCCCGCCTCGACCTCGTGCTGCAACGTGAGAAAGTGCCCACAGTCGAGCCACGCTGTGATCTTCGAAGGGGTGAGGAGCCGGTCCGCCATTCGTCCAGTGTGGCGGGTCGGTGTCACGAAGTTCGCGGGCGGTGCTCGGTGCCCGCGTCTCCGGCGAGATCGGCGCAGCCCTGCGGTGCTGCCCGCCGTGCGCCGCAACATTGCCGTGATGCCACGACGATGGCATGATCGTGGCATGGCTCGAGCACGCATCAGCACCACAGTCGACCGGGAGTTGCTCGACGCCGCTCGATGCGCACGAGCGTCGAGCACCGATGCCGAGCTGATCGACGAGGCGCTCGCCGCACTGATCGCTCGAGATCGCGCCGCTGAGATCGACGCCGCCTACTCGGCCGCCTACACCGAACACCCGCTCGACGAGCCGGATGCGTGGGGCGACCTCACCTCGTTCCTCGAGGCGGCCGGTCGATGACCGACCTCCCTCGTCGCGGAGAGCTGTGGTGGTGCGAGCCCACTGAGATCGGTCGCCGGCCCGTCGTGGTGCTGTCTCGGGATGCGGCCATCCCCCGGCTGCACAGGGTGCTCGTCGCACCATGCACGACGACCATCCGCAGCCTGGCGAGCGAGGTGGTGCTCGAACCCGGCGACGACCCCGTACCACGCGAGTCCGCCGTGAACCTCGACTCGGTCGAGTCGGTCTCGGTCGGCCTGCTGGTCGAACGGCTCGGTCGGCTCAGCGACGCCCGCATGCGCGAGATCTGCGACGCCCTCGCCGTCGCTACCGACTGTCGATGACGGTGACGACCGCAACCCTGCCACTGAGATCCGGCATGTCGTTCGCTCTTCACGTCGTGGGACGAACCCACTGTCACTTCTCCGGGCGGGTGATGTAGTCACGGGTTGAGCTATCGTGACCACATGGATGTCGGCGTGCGCGAGCTGAAGGCGAAGCTGTCGGAGTATCTCGCTGCCGCGGCCGCCGGCGAGGACATCGTCGTCACCGACCGGGGTCGCCCGGTGGCCCGGCTGGTGCCGTTCGGAAGTACCTCGGCCATCGACCGAGGCATCGCCGACGGTTGGATCGAAGCACCCAGGCGCACGCGACTCGACCCCGTGAGCCGGCACCGGTCCGACTCACGAGTTCTCGACGTGCTCGACGAGGACCGCGGGTGACCCTGTACGTCGACTCGAGCGCCCTGCTCAAGCGATACGTCGACGAACACGACTCCGACGCAGCGGTCGAGTTCATGGCAACCGATCCCGTGCTCGCGACCTCGCGCATCACCGAAGTCGAGGTCAGGCGCAACCTCGCACGCCTCCTGGGTGCAGCAGCGCTCGACAGCTCACGCCGGCAGTTCGCCGTCGATCTCGATGCGTTCGCCCTCATGAGCATCGACGCCGTGATCTGCAACGACGCCGCCCGCATCGCCGAACAGACGCTGTGCCGATCCCTCGACGCGTTGCACGTCGCCTCGGCGCTCCGAGCCGGCGCGTCGACGGTCGT
>JBGTIA010000667.1:0-5635 GCA_041745835.1 Ilumatobacteraceae bacterium
TCGGTGCGCCGGGTGGACTCGGGCTACTGCTCGCTGCGCCGACGATCGCCACCCACGGCACACCCGAACAGATCGAGCGATACGTGCGCGACATCGTCACCGGCCAGCGCGCATGGTGCCAGCTCTTCAGCGAGCCGGGCGCCGGTTCCGACCTCGCCGGCCTCCAGGCCAAGGCGATGCTCGACGGCGAGGAGTACATCGTCAACGGCCAGAAGGTGTGGACCTCCGGCGGGCACTACTCCGACCTCGGCATGCTGATCGCCCGCACGAACTCCGACGTCCCCAAGCACCAGGGCATCACCTACTTCGCGCTCGACATGCACCAGGAGGGCGTCGACGTACGTCCGCTGCGCGAGCTGACGGGGCGGGCGTTGTTCAACGAAGTGTTCATGTCGGACGCCCGCGTGCCGGCCGACGCCATGATCGGCGGGCTCAACAACGGTTGGGCGGTTGCCAACACGACGCTCGCCCACGAACGCGCCGGCCTCGGCGCCGGCGGTGGCAGCAGTTCCGCGAGTGCGGCGATCCCCGGAACCGTCGGTGGTCAGCTCGAGACTCGGGCGGGCGACTACGTACGTGATCCGGGCAAGCCGTCGACCGCCGGTGGCGGTGCGAACTTCCGGGACACCTCCAAGATGATGATCAACCTCGCCCAGGGCGCCGGGGTGGCGAACGACCCGACGATCCGCCAGGACCTGGTGCGTCTCTACACGATGAGCCAGCTCGGGCGGATCAACAACCTGCGCGTCAAGGCGGCGAAGGAGCGGGGCGTCGAGATCGCCGGCATGGGCAACATTGCGAAGCTCTCGATGAGCGACATGGTGCGTCTGCAGCGCGACCTCGGTCTGCGCATCGTCGGCCCGCAGGGCATGTTGCACGCGTACGACTCCGACAAGCGCAAGGTCCTCGACGCGGCGACCGGCAATCCGTTCCTCGGTTTCGTCACCGAGATGGCGTTGTTCGCGCAGGCACCGCCGATCTACGGCGGCACCGATCAGGTGCAGAAGAACATCATCGGCGAGCGCGTCCTGGGCCTGCCGAAAGAGCCGAACCAGGACAAGGTCGTCCCCTTCAGCGAACTCCCCAAGAACACCTGACTGTCACACTGTGCCGGGTCAAACGTGACACTTCTCCGGCAGGTCGGTCATCCGCCGAGCATGCCGTACGCGTGCGTTGGGCGGAGTTCGAGCACCAGACGTCGGTCGTCGACCATCGCCTGGCGGTACTCGTCCCAGTCGTCGTGTTCGCCGGTGACGGCACGGTAGTACTCGACCAGCGCGTCGGCGGTCGCGTCGTCGGGTGATTCAGCGACCGGCAGCAACGTGACGTCGGCCTCGATCACGACGTAGGCCCAGAAGTCGTCGCGGTTCACGTGGAGTGACGCGCGATTGTCGCGACGGAGGTTCGCCGTTTTCGCGCGGCCGTCGGTGACGGAGATGCGGATCACGCCGTCGTCGCCGAGGGCGAAGGAGATGTTGGACGACTGCGGGCGTCCGTCGGACTTGAGCGCGATCAGGATGCCCTGGCGCTTGTTGCGGGCGAAGTCGAGAGCGTCGGCAAGTTCCATGCAGCGGTCAACCGGCGCGCTCGTCATCCTGTTCCGCCGGGCCGGTTGGTCTGCGGCGCGGTACTGGTCGTTGCCCGAGGTCGACGAACTCCTCGTCGATGCGAATCAGGAGCGATCGTGCTCGAGCGCTGCAGCGCGGGCCTCGGCGAACCTCGCCGTGGTGAGACGTGGACCGGCATAGGCGAACAGTGCGATCGTCAGGGTCCCGGCGATCAGCCACGGTAGGCGTTGGGCGACCTCGCGAGACGCGACCTGTTCGCCCAGCACGACGATCAACCCGCCGAGCGCCGCGCCGACCGGCATCATCCCCCAACCGAAGAACCGATAGACGCTGTTCACCCGGCCGAGGAGGTGGTCGGGGATCACCGTCTGGCGGAAGCTGACGGTGATCACGTTCCACAGCACCGCCATGAACATGTACGCGCCGAGCAGCAGCCACACCGCAGGCCACCAGGTCATCAGCCCGATGATGATCGTGACGGAACCGCCACCGAGCAGCGTGACGGCGAGCGACGGTCCGACGCCGATGCGTCGAGCGACCGCCGATGCGGTCCATCCACCGACGATGCCGCCCACGGCGCCGCTGGTGCCGAGGATGGCGAACTCGGTCGCCGAGGTGCCCAGGACTTCTTGGCCGAACAGCACGAAGGTGGCGGTCGACATCATGCCCAGCATGTTGAGCAGTCCCAGGACGATGGCCAGCGTCCGCAGCAGATCGTGGCTCCACAACCAGCGGAAACCCTCGGCCAGTTCGACCTTCCAGGGCCGCCGTTCGGTCGTGCCCCGACTTGCCGACGTGGCAGTGGACCGTGAGTTCCGGATGCCGGCGATCAGGATCGCCGAGACGACGAACGTGGCGGCGTCGACGAAGAACGGCAGTGAGAACGAGATTGCGATCAGCAGCGCAGCCAGCGGTGGTCCGGCGAAGGTGTTGGCGACCTGCTCGATGCTCCAGAGCCGACCGTTCGCCTTTTCCAGGTCGTCGGGGTGCACGATCGAGGGCATGAACGTCTGCGCCGAGTTGTCGTAGAGCACTTCGCCGACGCCGAGCAGCAGGGTGGCTGCGAGCACGAGGCCGTAGAGCATGGTGTCGGTGCTGATGGCGGTCGCAGCATCAGCGACGGTGTCGGGTCCGGGCAGGGCGTCTTGACGGGCGAGCACCACGAACGCCACGAACAGGGTGATGGCACTCCGAGCGGCGTTCGACCACAGCATCAGTGACCGTCGGCTGTACCGGTCGGTGATGACGCCGGCCGGCAGCGAGAACAGCAGCCACGGCAGTCGCTGGACCACGGCAACGAGCGCGATCAGCAACGGGTTGCGCGTGATGGCGGACGCGAGCCAGGGGTATGCGACCACACCGATGCCGTCGCCGATGTTCGAGATGGTGCTCGCCGAGAACAACCTGTAGTAGTTCCGCCCGAGCCGACCCGGCTGGGGGCCTGCCGGCAGGTCGGTGGTGGTGGCGGCGGCGGCTGCCTCGGTCACGACGGCTCCGGCAAGGTCGGATGCTCGGTGCGATAGAGCGCAGCGACCAGGCCGAACACGGTGTCGCCGGACCGTGGGAGCTTGGTGAACTCGTCGGCGAGCTGGGCGATGCGTTCGAAGAAGGCGTCGGCGTGTTCGGGAGGGATACGAGCGTGACGCAGCGTCGCCCGCATGTCTTGGTGTTCGCTCGCCGCGGCTTCGGCCTGCGCTTCGGCGAGGAAGTTCTGGCGCACGGAGCCCGCGAGCGTCGGGCTGTTACCGACGATGATCGTGCGACCGGTACGTCCATAGAACCGCTCCTCGACGGCGCGCACCTTTCGGGTACGGACCACCTGGAGCAGGCCGGCGTCGACGAGAACGTCGACGTGGTACGCGACCGACGACTTCGGGCGATCGAGCGCGACGGCGAGCTCGGTCACCGTCGCGGCCCGTTCGAGTACCAAGTCGAGGATCAGGCTGCGAACCGGCTCGGCAATGGCCTTCAGTCGTTGTGGGGTGTCAGCGGTGACGCTCGGTTCGAGGTCGTAGTCGGGGACCATCCTGCGAGATTATCCGAAACATCCCGAACGATCGAGAACTTTCGATCGACAGGCGGTGACGTCCACCGTTTGCGTCAGGATGTCGGCGGGGTGGTCCACCGAAATCCTGACACAAACGAGAAGGAGGTGGGCTCGTCATCCGCGTGAGATTCGTCCTCGCATCGCCACACTCGCGAGGCCGAAACTGATCGTCATCAGCGCGAGCGACGCTCCGGCACCCTTTGCCAGGGCCTCCCAATCCCACCCCACCGTGATCAGGCTGCGCAGACCATCGAGCACGTAGGTCACCGGGTTGTACGTGGCGATCGTCGAGAGCCACCCGGTGAGCGCCTCCTTGGGGAGGAACGAAGTGGTGAGGAAGGCGAACGGGAAGAACAGGATGAAGCTCGAGTTGACGGCGGCCGGGTTGCCGGTCTTCAACGCGATCGCATACGGGAAACCGGCGAACGCCAGACCCCACATGGCGCCGTAGGCGAGGAACACCAGCATCCCGAGGATCCCCGTCTCGAAGCTGACGCCGAGGACCAGGCCGAGCAGCAGCACCGGGATGGTCAAGAGCACGATCGACACGATGTCGGCGGCCATCAACCCGAGCAGCAGCATCGGTCGGCGGATCGGGGTGAGGAGCAACCGGTCGAAGTAGCCGCTTTGGATGTCGGTGACGAGTGCGCTCGCCCGAGACACGCCGGTCACGGCGAACACGATGGCGACGGGCAACTGGAACGCCTTGAAGTCGACCACGGTGCCGCTCTGCTCGGCGAAGTCCTGCAGCGCGCCGATGTTCACGACGAAGAAGAACACCGGCACGATCAGCGCAGGGATGAAGAACTCGGGCTCGCGGAACACGCCACGCACCGATCGGCCGGCGATCGTCCAGAAGTCGTGGACGGCGGGGGCGCGTCGGGCGAGCGGCTCGTGAGCCGCCGGATCCGCTGACGGTCGGGGCGTGGTCACGGTGCTCATGATGCGTGCTCCTGCTGCTGGCTGTCGGCGGGTTCGGACTGCTCGTCACCGGCGAAGTGTGTGCCGGTGACGTGGAGGTACACGTCGTCGAGGGTGGGAGTCCGCAGCGTGAGTGACCGCACGGGCACGCCGCACCCGTTGAGTGCGACGGCGACCTGCGCGATCAGTGCGGCGCCATCGGTCGTGACGACCGCCAACTCGTGGTTGTGGATCTGGACCTCGTGGATTCCGTCGATCGCCCGCACGGCATCGGCGGCGATCGCGGGGTCACCGTCGACCTCGGCCTGGATCAGATCGGTGCCGATCTCTCGCTTCAACGCCGCGGGAGCACCCTCGGCCTTGATGAGTCCGTTGGCGATGATGCCGACCCGGTCGGCGAGCTCGTCGGCCTCTTCGAGGTATTGGGTCGTGAGGAAGATGGTCATGCCGTGCTCACGGTTCAGCCGACGCACCTCGGCCCACACCGACGACCGACTCGCCGGGTCGAGGCCGGTCGTCGGCTCGTCGAGGAAGAGCATCTGCGGGCGGTGGATCAACGACATCGCCAGGTCGAGGCGACGCTTCATGCCGCCGGAGTACGAGTCGACTCGATCGTCGATCGCCGTGCCGATGTCGACGAGGCCGATGACGTCGTCCATCCGGCGTTCGATGTCGGTGTTGGTCAGCCCGTAGAGCCGACCCTGCAGCTTGAGCATCTCGCGACCGGTCTGCTTGCCGTCGATCGAGGAGTCCTGGAGGGCAACGCCGATCCGCAGCCGGATGTCGCTCGTTTCGGTGGCGACGTCGTAGCCGCAGACCGACGCCGTACCGGAGGTGATGCCGAGCAGCGTGCACAGCATCTTGACCGTGGTCGACTTGCCGGCGCCGTTCGGGCCGAGGAAGCCGTAGATCTCGCCGTAGGAAACGTCGAGATCGATGCCGGCCACCGCCTCGAAGTCACCGAAGGAACGTCTGAGGCCGACGGCCCGGATCGCTGAAGACATGGACGCCAGGATGCCGCTCCTCGGCACCGATCATGCACCCGTCCCGACAATTGCAGGTGAACTTCAGGTGTTCCCCCAGCCCGGGGCGGGGGGGG
>JBGTIA010000668.1:0-2740 GCA_041745835.1 Ilumatobacteraceae bacterium
ATGCGCTGCGGGCGTCGGTCGACGACGCCAACCGGCATCTCGGACGTCTGGTCCACCGCGGCTTCGTACTCGGGGCGGGTCTCGAACGGCTCGATGACATCGAGCGCTACGTGCGCGCGATCACCTACCGGCTCGACCACCTCGCAGGAGCGCAGGCTGCCGACCAGCGGCGGATGGCCGAGGTCGTGCCCCTCGAACAGCGCTTCGAATCGATCGTCGACGCGGCGGGGACCGCCGAGCTGTCGCCCGCGTTCGTCGACCTGCGTTGGCAACTCGAGGAACTCCGAGTCGCCACGTTCGCGCAGCCCCTCCTGGTCAAGCGCCCGGGCCAACCGGCCGTCAGTCCCAAGCGGATCGCCGTGGCGCTCGCCGCCCTCCGCTGAACGCCCACGCTGGTCACACCCACGTTTGCGTGGCATTTCAGGTGCCCCGTCCCACCGAAAACCCGACGCAAACGTGAGTGGCCGGTTCGAAGTCCGTTTGCGTGGGGATTCGGGTGACCCGTCCCACCGGGAATCCGACGCAAACGAAAGAGGGTCGTGACGTCTGCGACACTGGCGGCGTGACGGCACTCGACGATCGTCAGCTCGACCGGCTCACGAACGAGACAGTCGAGCTGCTCCAGACCCTCATCCGCAATCGGTGCGTCAACGACGGCACCGAAGCCTCCGGCGAGGAGGTGCGCAACGCCGACGTGTTGCAGCAGGTGATCGAGGGGCCGGGCGTCGACGTCGAACGGTTCGAGGCCGCGCCCGGACGAGTGTCGATCGTCGGGCGGATTCGCGGCGCCGACCCGGGAGCGCCGAGCCTGTGCCTCATGGGCCACACCGACGTCGTGCCGGTGAACGCTTCGGGTTGGCGGGAGGATCCGTTCGGTGGCGAGATCATCGACGGCCCCGACGGGCCCGAAGTGTGGGGTCGGGGAGCGGTCGACATGCTCAACCTCACGGCGTCGATGGCGGTGGCGTTCCGGCACCTCGCCGCGAGTGGCTTCCGGCCGACCGGCGACCTCATCTACTTCGGCGTCGCCGACGAGGAGGCAGGCAGCGCGTACGGCGCGAGGTGGATGGCGCAGCACCATGCCGATGCGATCCGGGCGGACTACGTCGTCACCGAGAACGGTGGGCTGCACTCGGGCTCGGAGGAGGCGCCGGCCATCGGTGTCAACGTCGCCGAGAAGGGTGTGGCGTGGCGTCGGCTGCGCGTACGGGGAACGCCGGGCCACGGCTCCGCGCCGTTCCGTCGCAACAACGCACTCGTGAAAGCCGCCGCCGTCATCCAGCGGCTCCACGACTACCGACCGGCGCCGCGATTCCACGAGCTGTGGGCCAATCGTGTGGAGTCGTTGGGATTGCCCGACGACACGAAGGCGGCGTTGCTCGATCCGAACCGGATCGACGAGCTGCTCGACACGTTGCCGAACGTCGGGATCGCGTCGCACTTCCACGCCTGCACCCACACCACGTTCTCGCCGAACCTCGTCGACGGCAGCGAGTCGGGTGGCGGACGGATGAAGGTGAACACGATCCCCGACGTGGTGGTGATCGACGTCGACGTCCGCACGATGCCCGGCGAGGGTCCCGACGACGTCGCCGAGCACCTCCGGGCGGCACTCGGCGATCTCGCCGACGACGTGGAGGTCGAGCCGCTGATCAACGACGCTGCCTCGATCAGCCGAGCGGACACCCCGCTGTGGGACTCGTTGCAGCGTGCGGTCAACGTGCCGTTCCCGAGCGCCCGGCTCAACGCTCAGTTCATCGTCGGTTTCACCGATGCGCGCATCTACCGCGAGATGGGGGCGGTGGCCTACGGCGCCGGGTTGTTCAGCCCGTCGCTCGATGCCGGTGAGTTCGGGTCGCGCTTCCACGGCAACGACGAACGCATCGACATCGAGTCGCTTGCGCTCACGACTCGCCTCTGGCACCACCTTGCCACCGACCTCCTCGGCTGACACACCACGTTCCCATCACGTTTGCGTGAGGATTCGGGTGACCCGTCCCACCCGGAATCCGACGCAAACGGGTTGGCTGAGGGGGCTGACGGGTCAGTGTTTGGAACGGGAGGCGAGGTAGGCGCGGGCAGCTGCGCGAGCGTCCGGATCGCGCATCGCGGCGCCGAGCTGGTCGGCGTCGGCCCACGAGCCCGCCGTCGACGCGACGTCCTCCAGCGCCTCGTTCACCTGGCGCTTCGTTGCTCGCACGACGCTCGGTGCTTTTGCTGCGAGCTGAGCAGCGAGTTCATCGACCGCGGACTCGAGTTCGGCGCGTGGAACGATCCGGTTGACGAAGCCGATCCGGAGGGCTTCCTCCGGGGAGAACGGGCGGCAGGTGAGCACCAGCTCGCATGTGAGCGCGGGACCGATCTCGCGCACGAGTCGGGGGATGCCGCCCCATGCGAGTGGGATGCCGAGATCGACCTCGGGAATCGAGAACACCGTGTCGTCGGCTGCGATCCGGAGATCGCAGACGCTGGCGAGCACGACGCCGCCACCGACGCACGGCCCCTTGATCGCAGCGATCGTCAGCGCCGACATCCGGTCCATCGCCTCGGCCATCAGGCGTCCGAGATCGGCCTGGTCACGGCTCGACATGGCGGCCGGATCGTCGCGTTCGCTGCCGGCGAACTCCCGCAGGTCGAAACCGGAGGAGAACCCGCGCCCCTCGCCGGTGACGATCACGATGTGCGCCGACGTGGTGTTGAACCACGTTGCGGCCTCGGCAATCTCGCGCAGGGGCACAGT
>JBGTIA010000669.1:0-7874 GCA_041745835.1 Ilumatobacteraceae bacterium
CGAGCGACGTGACGAGCGACCAGTTCGCCCTGGTCGAAGCCGCGTGCACGGCGACGGGCATCGCTCGTGGGCGCCCAGGTGACCACGTCGACGCCATGGTGATCACCACTGGCCACGATCGCGTTCACCACCAGCCCGGCGAGGTGCCGGGCCACCTGTCGCCGGTTCCGGTACTTCAGCCCCAGCACGACGTTGCGAGCCCGACCGGTGAAGGGCACAGCAGCCCGCACCCCGTGAGCACCCGGCTGCGGGCGCGGCCCGAGCAGCGCGAAACGACAGGTGGCGCACACCGCAGCCCCCGGGGCATCACATCCGGCACAACGAATCTGGAACAGCATGGACCGAAGTCTGACGACGGGGTGTCGCAGAGATGACCGCCCCGTCCGATCCTCACCTCCGCGAGCCCCCGAGCGCCCCACCGATGAGCCAACCGCCCGAATCCCGTCCTTTCGCTCATCGCCACCCGCTCAAGCGCCCCAGCGATGAGCCAACCGCCCGAATCTCGTCCTTTCGCTCATCGCTGCTGATTAGCGTGCCGGGGTGCATCGCTTCGCTCCCACCGACCGACCCGTCGAACGCATCGGCCGATGCGTGCTCGGTCTCGCCGTGTTCGGGGTTGGCATCGCACTGCTGATCGATGCCCGCCTGGGAGCGGCGCCGTGGGACGTGTTCCACACCGGGGTGTCCGAGCTGACAGGGCTACCGGTCGGTCAGGTGACCATCATCACCGGCGTCGTGCTGCTGATGGCCTGGATACCGCTCGGCGAGACGATGGGCCTCGGCACGATCCTCAACGCCGTCGAGATCGGACTCGTCGTCGACCTCGTACTCCCGGTACTTCCCGAGCCCGACCTGCTGGCCGCACGCACACCGATGATGTTCGGTGGCGTGGTCCTGATCGCCATCGGATCAGGTCTCTACATCGGCGCCGGACTCGGGCCAGGCCCACGCGACGGATTGATGACGGGGTTCGCGAAGCGCGGTCTCTCGATCCGCTTCGCCCGCACTGCCATCGAGGTGACCGTGCTCGTCATCGGCATCACGCTCGGCGGTGCCATCGGAATCGGCACAGCGGTCTTCGCCCTGGGCATCGGCCCGCTCGTGCAGTTCTTCCTCCCCCGACTGCAGATCAGACCACGTACGGACACCGCAGCCGACGTTCCTGCCTGAGTGGATACCGGGCCGTCAGCTCAGAGCGACGAGCCGCGGAATGCACTGCGGCGCTGGAAGAAGTCGCCCACCTGGTTCAGCGCAAGGACGGTGAACGTCAGGATCAGCGACGGGTAGAGAATCTGTCCGAAGTTGACCTTGATGTCGCGTCGCGCCTGGTTGATCATGTTGCCCCACGACGAGGTGGGCAGCTGCACGCTGAGTCCGAGGAACGAGAGCGAACCTTCGACCACCACGACCGCAGCTGCAGCCACCATTGCGTAGGCGAGCAGCGTCGGCAGCACGTTCGGAATGATCTCGCGCCGCAAGATCGTCCATTTCTTGGTCCCGATCGCCTGGGCCGCCAGCACGAACTCGCGGTTGGAGATGGCGAGGCTGTTGGCCCGCGACACCCGGGTGTAGGCGGGGATCGACAACAGTCCGATCACCAAGCTGATCACGAACAGGTCTCGCACCTCGAAGATCGAGATCAGCGCCAGCAGCAGCACCAGTGCCGGAAAGGCGAGCAGCACGTCGATCATTGCCATCGAGACGGTCTCGGTCTTGCCCCGCACGAAGCCGACGAGCGAGCCGAGCAGGCCACCGATGACGACGCCGCACACGACCGAGACGAGGGCAACGGTGACGCTGACGTAGGCCCCGTGCATCGCCCGGGAGAAGGTGTCGCGTGCGAGCGCGTCGGTGCCGAGCGGACGCTCCCACGACGGCGGTTCGAGCGCTGTTCCCGTTCCGAACTCGCCGGTTGCCGCATTGAACCCGTTGAGCTGAAGGTTCGGGTCGGCGAGCGGCAACGAGCCGTTGAACACGCGCGCGTCGAGTTGGGCGTAGACCGCTGCGAACAGCACGAAGAAGAGCCAGATCGTGCCGATCTTCACGAGCAGCGGCATCTCGCGGAAGATGCCCCAGGGCGACTTTCGCTTCTGCTTGACGCCCTGCGGCACGACGAACTCGTCGACCGGTCGCAGGGTGGCTGAACCGGTGGCGATAGTCGCCGTCTCGACGGCGGTGCTCGTATCGGTATTGGTCTCGGTGGTCGCCATGGTCACTTCCTCCGGATTCGTGGGTCGAGAACGGCGTAGAGCAGGTCGACGACGGTGTTGATGATCACGAACATCGCCGCGATGAACACCGTGATCCCCTGGATGACCAGGATGTCACGGCCGTTGATGGCTGCGATCAGCGAGAAGCCGAGGCCGGGGACGGCGAAGAGCGACTCGACGATGACGGTTCCGCCCAGGAGCCCGCCGAACGCGATGCCGACAATGGTCATCAAGCTGAGCGAGCTGGGCCGCAGGGCGTGGCGGAACAGGATGTAGCGGTCGCTGAGCCCTTTGGCACGAGCGGACAGGATGTAGTTCTCGCGCAACGTCGCAATCATGTCCGAGCGCACGAGACGCGAGAACAGCGCCATCTGGGCGAGTGCCAGCGACATCGCCGGCAGGATCGAGGTCTTGAGGTTGTCGAGAACGCCCTCGCTGAACCGGTTCCAGTTCGAGGCGGGTAGCCAGTTGAGCTGCACCGCGAACAGCCAGATGAGAAAGATGCCGAAGATGAAGTTCGGGATCGACAGCGCGACCTGTGCCGCCGACGACGTGACCGTATCGGCCCACTTGCCCTGCTTGTAGGCGCCGAGGACGCCGACGGGGATCGCGATGACCACGGCGATGAAGATCGACATGAAGGCGAGCTGTGCGGTGACTGGGAGCCGGCTCTGGATCGTGTCGGCAACCGGCTGATCGGTGATGTACGACGTGCCGAGGTCGCCGGTGACGGCGTCGCCGAGCCACGCGAAGTAGCGCACGAAGAAGGGGTCATCGAGGTTGAGATCCTCGCGGATCTGTTCTTCGATTCCCGGCGCACGAGGACCGGTGCCGAGAATCGTGTCGACCGGGTCCCCGGGGAGCAGCGCAACCATCAGGAAGGTCAAGAACGTGACCGCAAACAGCGTTGCGATCAATCGCAGGAGTACGAATGCGACGGTCTTGGCCATGATGACTGGTACTGCTCCCCGGGGTCGGTGTGTTCAGCGTGTGTTCAGTGCGTGTTCGAAGATGGTCACTCGGAGATGAAGACCTGGAACCAGCGGGCCTGGGCCTCGGGAGCGATCCCGACACCGAGGGTGCCGTCGGGCAGGGTCCAGCTGTTGAAGCCACGGATGCCCGGCTCGTGGGCGATCATGACTGCCGTACCACCCGAGTACCAGGTGATCGCCTGCTCGTTGATGCGCACCATGATGTTCGAGTACAGCTCCTTGCGACGCTCGAAGTCGTCGGTGGCGCTGGCCTCGAGAGCCCATGCAAGCATCTCCGGGTCGTCGAAGTTCGGGAAGTTCGCCACCGAGTCGGCGGACGGCGCCACGAACGGGTTGATCGAGGCCGACGGGTCGCCCTCGCTGCCCCAGCGCCAGCAGTGGGCCCTGTGGGTGTCGCTGACGGCGTTGTTGATGTGGGTGGCCTGGTCGAACTGCGTCAGCGTGACGTTGACCTGTTCGGATCCGGTCCACACCTGCTCGATCACCTGCATCGCTGCGATGAGGGTGGGGTCGGGCGGGCAGGAGAGCTCGACGTCGATCTTCTCGCCGGGCGCCTTGCCGTCCGAACGTGCCGGGTCGTCGATGTACTCCTGCAGCAGTGCCTTGCCAGCTTCGAAGTCGAAGGACTGGTAGGCGTCGGCCGCTTCCTGGGTCCACCAGACGTTGTCGGCCGAGAACCACTGCGTGGTCGGCAACGAGATGCCGGTGCCACCCAGGGCTTCGATGACTCGTTCCTGGTCGTTCATCCGGCTCAAGCCGCTGCGCACCCGCACGTCGTCGAACGGTGGGATCGACGTGTTGTACATGCCGCCACCGGTGTTGTTGCCCTGGAACTCGATCAGCTCGATGCCCGATGCTCCGCGGGCGTCACGGATGGTGCCCTGGCGCAGCGACATCATCGCGTTGGTAGTCCCGGACAGCAGTGCGTCGAGACGCGTGCCCTCGTCGGGGATGGGCCGGAACGAGATCGAGTCGAGGTACGGCAGTTGGTCGCCGTTGGCGTCGACGTTCCAGTAGTCGGGGTTGCGCTCGACGATGGTCTCGTTGTCGATGTCACGAGACGACATCACGAACGGACCGGTACCGATCGGGTTGGTGCTGTAGCCCGCGCTGTCGGCAGCCGCAGCCGCCGGGTCGAACGGGAAGCCGACGGGGCCGCTGGCAAGTGTGGCGGGGAAGGCCACGGTCGGTGCATCCAGCGTGTACTCCACGGTCAGTTCGTCAATGGCGGCGACGCCGACCAGGTTGGCTGACGCGATCACCGACGAGCCGGCTGCTCCAGCCTGCTGGAGCGGGAACATGTCGGCGATAGTCTGCGCCGTGAGTGGCGTACCGTTGTGGAAGGTGACGTCGGGCCGCAGCGTCATCGTCCAGACGGTGAAGTCCTCGTTGGATTCGAGGCTCTCCGCGAGGAACGGACCGTAGCCACCCTCGCCGATCTGCTCCATCAAGGGGTCGTAGATCGATCGCATGACGTGGTAGCAGGGCGAGGAGCAACTGTCCTCCCAGGGCCGCAGGCCCGTGGCCTCGCTCTCGAGACCGATCGTGATGCTGCCGCCGAACACGGCGGACTCGGTCTCCTCGGCGACCGACGTGACGACCTCCTCGGGTGCGCTGGCGGCCTCCGTCGTGTCCGTTTCGGTGTCGTCGTCTGTCTCGGTCTCGGTGGTCGCCTCGGTGGTGTCGCCGCCGGTGTCGGTGTCGGAGGAGCTGTCGTCGCTCCCGCACGATGCCGCCACGAACGCCAAGACCAGTGGAATGGCGAGCGCTGTAACTACTCGTCGTTGTCGCATGGATCCCCCATCTGGATGGAACGTGTTGATGTTGTTGATGTGTTGCGTGAGTCGATCACGATGCCGACGCAACGGTGCGGAAATTTCCACCCCCGCTGCACCCCCTCCCGCCCGAACGACTCGTTCCGGGTGGGAACATCGACTGTTTACCACACATGACCGATGTCACACAGTCGGGCGATCACCCATCGCTGGGGTGCCGACCGACACGGCCGTCTCGGTTGCCGACGATGCGGTCTGATCGGTGCCCCACGGCTCGATCAGGGGGTGGTGACAGGCCACGTAGTGGTCGTCGCCGACGCGTCGCATCTGCGGCTCCTCGGCGGCGCAGACCTCGTCAGCGAGGGGGCAACGTGTGCGGAACCGACATCCCGAAGGCGGCGAGATCGGAGACGGGAGTTCACCTTCGATCACCCGCACTGCATGGAGGTCGACGTCCGGGTCGGGCACGGGGCTGGAGCCGAGGAGCAGCTCGGTGTACGGGTGGGCCGGATGCGCATAGAGCTCGTCGGCCTCGGAGATCTCGCACATCTTGCCGAGATACATCACCGCGACGCGGTCGCTGATGTTCTTCACCACCGCGAGGTCGTGGGCGATGAACACCAGGGTGAGTCCGTGATCACCCTTCAGGTCGTCGAGCAGGTTGAGGATCTGGGCCTGGATCGACACGTCGAGAGCGGACACCGGCTCGTCGCAGATGATCAGTTGTGGTTCCATCACGAGCGCCCGGGCGATCGAGATGCGTTGGCACTGGCCGCCGGAGAACTCGTGGGGCCGCTTGTAGCGCGCCGGACCGGGGTCGACGCCGACCTGGTCGAGCATGCGGGCGACGATGTCCCACTGTTCGTTCTTGTCCTTCGGCCCCCACACGTTGAGTGGTTCGGCGACGACGTCACCGATGGTGCGCCGGGGGTTCAGCGACGAGATCGGATCCTGGAAGATCATCTGCAGCTGTGTCCGACGCTTGCGCATCGTCTGGGCATCGAGACGGACGAGATCCTCGCCGTCGAGGACGACGGAGCCACCCGTTGGTTTGGGCAACTGCAGCAGGGCCCGCCCGGTGGTCGACTTGCCACAACCCGATTCGCCGACGAGTCCCAGCGTCTCGCCGGGCGCGATGTCGAAGCTGATCCCGCTCACGGCCTTGACGGTTCGGCCCTTGCCCGCAGGGAACTCGACGACGAGATCGGTCACCTGGAGCAGCACCTCGTCGGCCGGACGGAGATGCGCTGTGCCGGAACCCGCCATCAGCCCACCACCTCTTCGCTGGCGCGTAGCTTGCCCACTGCGGCGAGGGCCGGCGGGAACTCGGCCTCGATGTTGGCCTGGAATGCCGCCTCGCCCTCGGGTGTGCCCACCGGGAAGTGGCAGGCAAAGACGTGATCGGGTGAATCAATCGAACGCAACTCGGGCTCCTCGGTACGGCAGATGTCCTGCGCGTAGGCGCAGCGGGGTGAGAACTTGCAACCGGGCGGCGGGTCGATCAGGTTCGGCGGTCGGCCCGGGATGGCGTTGAGCCTCGTGTGCTTGGGTTGGGTGACCTTCGGAATCGACCACAGCAGGCCCTGGGTGTACGGATGGCGCAACTCGGTGAAGAGCTTCGACGTCGGCGCCTTCTCGACGGCCTTTCCGGCGTACATCACCATGATCTCGTCGGTCCGGCCGGCGACCACACCGAGGTCGTGGGTCACGAGGATCATCGCCATCGCGCGATCGCTCTGCTGCTCGGCCAACAAGTTGAGGATCTGGTGCTGCACCGTCACGTCGAGCGCGGTCGTGGGTTCGTCGGCGAAGAGCATCCGGGGGCCACAGGCCAGGGCGATGGCGATGCAGACACGTTGGCGCATACCGCCCGACATCTGGTGCGGGTAGTTGTCGAGACGCTTCTCGGCTTCGGGGATGTGCACCGACTTCAGCAATGCAATCGCCACCTCTTCGCTCTCCTTCTTGCCCATGTCGAGGTGGTAGCGGACGTGTTCGGTGAGCTGTCGCCCGATCGTGACGACCGGATTGAGCGACGTCATCGGATCCTGGAAGACCATCGCCATCTCGGCGCCCCACAGCGCCTTCTTCTGCTTGGAGGACTTGCCGATCAGTTCCTCGCCGGCGTAGGTGACCGATCCGGTGGTGGTCGAGTTCGACGAGGTGTTGAGGCCCATGATCGAGCGCGACAACACCGTCTTGCCCGAGCCCGACTCGCCGACCACGCCGAGCGTGCGGCCGCGTGCGAGCGAGAACGACACGCCGTCGACAGCACGCACCGCTCCGGCGGGCACTTCGAAGTGCGTCTTGAGGTCGTCGACGACCAGCAACGACTGGCCGTCGTCGACGTGTCGTGCGGGCGCTCGCCCCACGCGGATCTCGTTCTCCATGCTTCCCCTTTTCGTCGCCGATGCCACGGAGTGGCGGGCGTCACACTAGGCGGAAGCGCCGTGCGAGTTCGAACTCTGAGCCATCCTGGTTCCCCGAGCCCGGGTCTCGGGGAACCGATCAGCCAGCAGCCGACGAGCGGAAGGTGTCAGTACCGGTAGTTCTCGGGCTTGAACGGGCCCGACGGGTCGAGACCTATGTACTCGGCCTGCTCGTCGGAGAGCCTGGTCAGCTTCACACCGAGGGCATCGAGGTGCAGTCGCGCAACCTTCTCGTCGAGATGCTTGGGCAGCACGTAGACGCCGAGCGGATAGTTCTCGGTGTTCTTGAACAGCTCGATCTGGGCGATGACCTGGTTGGTGAACGAACACGACATCACGAAGCTCGGGTGGCCGGTGGCACACCCGAGGTTCACGAGGCGACCCTCGGCGAGGATGATCACCTGGTGGGCCCCTCGCTCTTCAGTTGCGTCGAAGCGCCACACGTCGGTTCCGGGCTTGAGCTCGTCG
>JBGTIA010000670.1:0-3008 GCA_041745835.1 Ilumatobacteraceae bacterium
CGACCCATGCGTGAGTGAGGCCCTGGCGCTGCAGGGTGAGCACCATCGGTTTGACGAATCGAGGGTCGGCCACCCCGATCACCTGACGCCGGACGCGTCCGGGGTTGGCCATCGGTCCGAGCAGGTTGAACGCCGTGGGAACGCCTATTTCCCGGCGTGGGGGTCCGGCGAAGCGGAATGCGGGGTGGAACACGGGAGCGAAGCAGAAGCCGATGCCTGCCTCGCGCACGCACGCAGCGACGCCGTCGGCGTGGAGTTCGATGACCACACCCAACAACTCCAGCAGGTCGGCGCTGCCGCACTTCGACGAGGCCGAGCGATTGCCGTGCTTGCACACCGGCACCCCGGCGCCGGCGATCACCAGCGCAGCCATCGTGGAGACGTTGATGGAGTGCGAACCGTCGCCGCCGGTGCCGACGATGTCCACGCACCGGCCGCGTTCGTCGTCGGTGAGCGGCACGATCGTCGCTTCGTGGAGCGCTCCGTCGAGGAGACCCGTCAGCTCATCGACGTGTTCGCCCTTTGCGCGCAGGGCCACGAGAAACCCGGCGATCTGTGCGTCGGTCGCGTTGCCACGCAGGATCGTCGACATCACCCCACGTGCCGTCGCGACGTCGAGGTCCCTCCCGGCGATCAGTTCCGACAGGATCGACGGCCACGACAGCGCTGCGCTCGACATCGGCCCGATGGTAGGGGCGCGGGCGGAAGGACGCGAACCCGGTTCGCCCAGGTGTTGCCCGTCGTTGGTCAGCGGGTGCGCCGACGTTGGCGGATCATGCGTCGGCGGTCACGCTCGGTGGCACCGCCCCAGACCCCAGCCTTCTCGCGAACGGCCAGGGCGTAGTCGAGGCACGCGTCCTGGACCGAGCACTCGGCGCACACGGCCTTTGCGACCTCAGCGCCGTCGTCGTCGTCGGGATAGAACACGGAGGCGTCGAGCCCCCGGCATGCTCCCAGATCCCACCATTTCAGTTCCTGTACCGACACGTGCGAATGACTCCCCTGCTCGCCCCTCAGCATTGGAATCTAGAACTGACCGGCGCCGAGCGCCAGTGGCAATTTCGCGGCGGGCGTCGACGTCAGTCCTGTTCGTGCGCGATGCCGTAGGCGCGCGCCATCACCTGGAGGGGATGCTGCGGGATGCGCTCGGTCTGCTCGGCGATGGCGGTGTTGGCGAGGTGGCAGTCGCCGGCGACCACGTCGCCGCCCGCTTCGTCGATCTGCTCGCCGAGCTTCCTGGCGATCGGCACGGAGATCGCCTCGTTGCCGGCCCGGAGGCCCCACATGCCATCGATGCCCGAACACTGCTGCACCAGAGTGACCTCGGCGCCGGTGAGCTTCATCAGATCGCGACTCGTGAAACCGATGTTCTGGGCACGGAGGTGGCACGGCGCGTGATACGTGATCGATGCGACGAACTCGCCCCGGAAGTCGGTGTCGAGCGAGGTGGCGTCGCCCTGGTGGATCTTCATCAGGTACTCGGCGGCGTCGTAGGTGTGTTCGGCGACGAGCTCCGCATCGGGGCCACCGACGTAGTCCGGATAGTCGTTCTTGATCACGTAACTGCAGGTGGGCTGCGGCACGACGATGTCGGTGCCTGCTCGGACCTCGGCGGCGAGCGTCTTGACGTTCTTCCGGGCGACCTTCGTGAACTCATCGACGTTGCCGGAGTGCAACCACGCAGCGCCACAGCAGCCGGCAGCGGTGGTGCTGCATTCGATCCCGTTGCGCTCGTAGACCTTGACGAGATCCTTGCCGATCTCGGCTTCCTGGTACTCGACGACGCAGGTGGGAAACACCGTCACCCGGCCCTGCCGCTGCACGAGGCTGATCTTCGGCCGCTTGTCGAACCATGTCGAGAAACGCTGCCTCGCGTATGGCGGGAGCAGTCGCACCGCCGACACGCCCGTGGCCTTGGCGACGATCTTGCGGATGGCGGAGCCCGGGTCGGCGCCGACGACCTTGTTGGCGAGAGTGTTGGCGAGCGGTCCGGTGCTGGTGGCGAGCGTGCCGACCAGGTCGGTTCGGGCCATCAGTCGGGTCGTTGCCCTGTCACGCAACGACGTGATGCCGGCGGCGTGCTGCATCGCGTCGGCGCGGAGCATCAGACGCGGGACGTCGATGTTCCACTCGTGCAGCTCGGGGGTGTACGGGCAGTTGACCGCGCAGAGCTTGCACTGGAAGCACTCGTCGACGACCTGGTCCTGTTGGGCCGGGGTGAGGAGGCCGGCGTCCTCGTCAGCGTGTGCGTCGATCATCTCGAACAGCGTCGGGAACGAGGAACAGAGCTCGACGCAGCGACGGCACCCGTGGCAGACGTCGAAGACCCGGGTCAGCTCCGCACGGACGTCGGCCTCGTCGAAGTAGACGGGGTGCTTCGGGTGGTACGTCGTGGTCATGGAGCGATGCCGACCGTAGCCGTTTGCGTTGGATTTCGGGTGACCCGTCCCACCCGAAGTGTCACGCAAACGGTGTTTCTCGTAGCATCCGGGCGATGTCGGGAACGAAGCCGCCGTTCGCACTGCCGTTCACGCGTGACGCCATGCTCGACGCCCTGCGAGCCGGCACGGCTGACGACCCCTTCGACGTGTTGGTGATCGGTGGGGGAATCACCGGCGTCGGCGTGGCACTCGACGCGGCCGCTCGCGGCCTGCGCACCGCGCTCGTCGAACGCGACGACTTCGCCAGTGGCACGTCGTCGAAGAGCTCGAAGATGGTCCACGGCGGGCTGCGCTACCTTCAGAACGGTGACGTCCGCCTCGTCTACGAGGCGCTGCGCGAGCGCCGCCGCCTCATGCGCAACGCCCCGCACCTCGTGGAGATTCTCCCGTTCATGATCCCGATCCTCACCAAGGACGGCGTTGTGTCGAAGAAGGTCGCCAAGGCGCTCGGGTCGGCGATGTGGATGTACGACCTCACCGGGGGTTGGCGCATCGGCAAGCTGCACCGGCGCATGTCGGCCGAGGAAGCCGCCAGGCACTTCCCGACCACCCATCTCGACAAGCTCA
>JBGTIA010000671.1:0-2724 GCA_041745835.1 Ilumatobacteraceae bacterium
GTCCGCCGCGATGGCGTCGACGAGTGGCTGGTCGACGCCGGCCTCGCCGCCGTCGTCCCCTCCGTCGTCCGGTGCGAGGTCGACGGCGATGACGAGCGGTCCGTTCAGCCCAGGTCCGAATCCGTCCGCGACCAGGTCGTAGGCCACGCGCTCGGTGCGCGAGTCGGGCAGCGTTCCCTCGTCGGGGAAGCCGAGCTGCAACGCGAACACGGGCGCGCTCAGCGCGACCAGCAACGCAGTCACGCCAATCGCATACGGCCACGCGTGCTTGGTGACATGACCACCCCAACGGTGCCAGCCCGAGCCGACACCGCCGCCGATGCCATGGCGCCGGTGCACGCCGAGGCGGTTGATCCAGTGACCGCTCACCCCGAGGAAGGCAGGTACCAGGGTCACCGACGCGAGCACCATGATCGCCACGATGATCGACGTCGCGATCCCCGCGGCGGTCATGAACGGCACCCCCGCCACAGCGAGCCCGAGGATGGCGATCACCACGGTGCCGCCGGCGAAGATCACCGCTTGTCCGGCAGTTGCGACCGCCCGCCCCGCCGCGTCAGCGATGGTCAGCCCCTCCGCGAGGAACTCGCGATGTCGTGTCACCAGGAACAGTGCGTAGTCGATCCCGACGCCGAGGCCGATCATCGTCGCCATCTGCGGCGCCCAACTCGGGATCTCGACGAGGTGATCGACCAGCGACATCGACGCAACACCGACGCCGAGCCCGAACAGCGCTATACCGATCGGGAGACCGGCCGCGATGATCGACCCGAACGCGAGCAGGAGGATGACGATCGCGGCCAGGATGCCGATCAGCTCCGCCGCCCCGCCGCCGGGTTCCTCGAAGTTGAAGAACAGATCGCCACCCATCTCGACCCGGAGCGCCGAGCCGTCGCTCGCCTCGCGCACCGCCTGTTTCAACTCGTCGAGGTCACCTGCGTCGAGTTGTTCGAGCACCGGGTACTGGATCGTCATCAGCGCCACCCGGCCGTCGGCCGAGAACGCGCCGCTCGTGACAGCGGCCTCGGCCCCCGACGCAAGTGCGCCAACCGGGTCGGACGTTGCGAGCACCGTCCGCAACGACTCGACGGCCCGCTGGACCGCAGCCAACTCCTCTGCCAATTCGGCAGCAGGGTCTGCGGCCAGTTCCTCGCCGGCAACCGCGGAGCCGAAGAATGTGGCCTTGTCGTCGATCGGTGTCGCGACGAGGCGGGCGGTCAGGCCGGCCTGGTCCGACTCGGCCTCGGACAGCAGGTCCACGGCCACCTGCGAGTCCAGTCCGGGGACAGCGAAGGAGTCCTCGAGCTCGCTGCCCACGGTCCCGGCGGCGATGACGACGATGACCGCCATCGTGGCCCACGCCCCGATGACGACCCATGGACGGCTGGCGGAGAACCGCCCGACTCGATACAGCAGTGATGACATCCGGCCATGATCACGACGACGGTGCATTCGAGCATCGGGCCATCGGTCGGTTCCGCACCGGCTGACCGGCCGATCGCGGGTCGTTCTTTCGGCCGATTCGCACGAGTCGGCCGAAACGTACGATGTGGTCGTCATGCACGCCGCCGTCCGCACCTTCCTCGCTGAGCCAGCCGTCGCCGACCCGCCTACGCGTGTTTGGCGCGACTGGCTGCTGCTTGCCGTGTTCAGCGTCGGCGCCGTTCTCGAAGCGGCGCTCCGAACCGATCTCGCGTGGCCCGTGATGTCGCTGGTCGTGTGCCTGCCGGTTGCGTCGACTGTCCTGTGGCGCCGGACGCGCCCGCTGGCGATGTTGTCGATCGCGTTTGCGGCGGGGATGGCGTTCGGCATCGCCGGGGCCGTGGCCGACACCGCGACGCCACCCGGGTTGGACACGATGGCAATCGTCCTGGTGCTCCCCTACGCCCTCTTCCGTTGGGCGTCGGGACGGGACATCGCAATCGGTTCGCTGGTCATGCTGGCCGCAGCGGCGGTCGGCATCACCACCGATCCCGGCACCTTCGGCGAAGCGATCGGCGGACTCACGGTACTCCTGCTCTCTGCGGCGATCGGCGGGATGGTCCGCTACCGCGGCACGGCGCGGGGGCGCGAGCTGGACCAGGTGAAGCTGCGCGAGCGCGAGCAGCTCGCCCGCGAGCTCCACGACACCGTCGCCCACCACGTGTCGGCGATCGTCATCCAGGCCCAGGCCGGACGGACCCTCGCCGCGTCCAGCCCGCAGACCGCCGTCGATGTGCTGGCGGTGATCGAGGGGGAGGCCTCGCGCACGCTGGACGAGATGCGCAGCATGGTCGGAGCGCTGCGCCGCGACACCGACACGCCTTTGACACCGCAGCAGGGCATTGCCGACATCGGTCGACTGGCGGCGACGACGCCGTCGACGATCTCCGTCGACGTCCACCTCGACGGGGATTTGGCAGCGATCGAACCGGTCGTCGACGCCGCTGTGTATCGCATCGCGCAGGAATCGGTGACGAACGCAATCCGTCACGCCTGCAACGCGACACGCGTCGACATTCACGTGGTGGCGTCGGACGGAGGCGTGCAGCTGTCGGTCGTCGACGACGGCGAAAACTCTGGCACACCGGCGATCGGGGGCTACGGGCTGATCGGCATGACCGAGCGAGCGAAGCTGTTGGGCGGCACGCTCGAGGCCGGCCGCCTCCCCGGCGGTGGGTGGCGGATCAGTGCGGAGCTCCCCCGCCAGGCGGTGGCGCCGTGACGATCCGAGTGCTCGTCGCC
>JBGTIA010000672.1:0-1850 GCA_041745835.1 Ilumatobacteraceae bacterium
GAGGGCCACCTGCTCCCCGGTCAGACGATTCTCGAGCCGTCGTCGGGCAATACCGGCATCGCCCTCGCCGCCATCGCCGGGCTCAAGGGCTACCCGATCAAGATCATGATGCCCACGAACGTGTCGATCGAGCGGCGCCAGATGCTCGAGGTGTTCGGCGCCGAACTGATCCTGACGCCGGGCGAAGAGGGTTCGAACGGTGCCGTCTCCCGGGCGATCGAACTCGCCGCGCAGCACCCCGACTGGTACTTCCCCTACCAGTACGCCAACGACGCCAACCCGCGCGCTCACTACGAGGGCACCGGTCCGGAGATTCTCCGTGAGGTTCCCGACATGCCCCACTTCGTGGCCGGACTCGGCACGAGCGGCACGCTCATGGGCGCGGGGCGGTACTTCAAGGAGCAGAACCCCGACATCCAGATCGTCGCGGTCGAGCCGCCGCTCGGCGAGCGGGTGGAGGGTCTGCGCAACATCGGCGAGGGCTACATCCCGCCGGTGTTCGAGAACTGGAACGGCTTCGACATCCTCGACCGCAAGCGCGTCGTGCGCCCCCGCGAGTCGATCGAATGGACCCGCCGCCTGGTCCACGAATGCGGCATCTTCGCCGGGATCTCCGCCGGGGCAGCGCTCGCCGGAGCGGCGAAAGTCGCCAGCCAGATCGACGAAGGCGTGATCGTGTTCATCGTGTGTGACGGCGGCTGGAAGTACCTGTCGACGGGCGCCTACACCGACGATCTCGACGACGCCGAGGCGAAGGCCGAAGAGATCATCTACTTCTGATCGGCCACCTTCGCCAAGTGCGGACCGTCGTCGCTCGGGCGATCCACCGGTATGGTGCGGGTGCGTGCCGCGACTGCGGCGCCCGGGTGACGCATATTGTCGTCGCCGGGGCGGGTGACCCCTCACACCACGCAACAACCACGCCCGAAAGGCCATCCCCCCATGCGTTCATCCTCCCGCGCTGTCTCCGTCGCGCTCGCCGCCACCCTCCTGCTCGCGGCCTGCGGGGTCCGAGACCTCGAGCACCGGCGCCGGCGACGGCGCCCCGGCTGACTCGACCGTCGATGCGACACCCGACACCACCACGGCCGACGCCACCGACGAAACGACACCGGACACCACCACGGCCAATACCACTGTCGGCACGACACCTGACACGAGCACTGCCACGACGGAGCCCGAAGAGGCCGCTCAGGACGTCGACGCAGACACCGCCGGCGCCGAGGCTGCCCTGATCGTTGCTGCGGGTCTGCCCGAGGGTTGGACCGCTTCTCCCCGCGAGAGTGACGCTGCCTCCGCCTTGGACGGCCTCCTCGCTGAGTGCGTCGGTGTGGACGGCGATCGGATCTCCGCCGCCGACGCCACTGCCGCCAGCGACCGGTTCGTGTCGCCGGAGGGCAACCTGACCGTGTCGCAGGAGATCGGCGTGCGCGCCGACGAACGCGATGCCCGCTCGGTCGTCGCCTTCCTCGTCGAGCCCGCCGTGCCGGCGTGCTTCGAGGCTGCCTACAGCGAACTTGCAGCCGAGGCGCTGGGCACCACCGTGGCCGAGGGCGCAACGTTCGGTTCACCCACCGTCACCCGTCTCCAGGTCGGCTCCGTCGGCGATGCAACGCAGGCAATCCGCGTGGTCGTGCCGGTGACCGGTGATCCTTCGGTCACTGCAGTGACGATCGACCATGTCGTCGTCCGGTCCGGTCGTGCGCTGGCCACCCTCACGATCGAGAGCCGGACCGAGGCAACCGAAGTCGAAACCATCGACGAGTTCACGGCGCTCGCCGCAGCCGGCCTGTCCGCCTGATCCGGCGCCGAGCGCGTCCCCGGTTACGCCGGTGCCTGGCACCGGCTGG